>JACQAF010000152.1 GCA_016195145.1 Rhodospirillales bacterium | reverse complement strand
CGGCCGTGTCGACTTCATCGGGTTCGCCCCGGGCAATCTCAGGGAACACTACACGTCGCTGTTCTTCCGCGAGAGCTGCTTTTTATTCCACAACTCCCGGCCGCCTATCGTGCCGCGACATCCAGCTATTCGACGGGGAAGTGCCGGGGAGTAATTTCATAAGTCATTCATCGTAAAAGGAATCGTCGTCCCTTGGTCGGGGGTTCAAATCCCTCCGCCGCTACCACCTTTTTCGTGATTTCAATGCATTGATGCGGCAGCCGGATCGTTCGCCGGGCCGCTGATCCCGTCGAACGACTTGACCCACGCGGCTGGTCAGCCACGCGGTGATCGGCGGCACGACCTCCGTCCTCGCCGGCGACAAGTTCCAGAACGGCGCCGTCACCGCCGCCTTCGCCTATCTGTTCAATGAGGCGGCGGGCGATGCGGGCCAGTACGTTACGGATAGCGATTGCTCCATGCCGGGATCGGCATCGTGCGGCACGATACTCATCCCCATCTTTAATCCTGTCGCGTTCGTACGCGGCCTGATACAAGGGATTCCTCAGGCATTCGCCCCGTCAACGATACGATTTGGAGCAAATGAGGCCCAAAGAGATCATGCTTTTAGACACGTAGATGGTATCGGTTTGAATCGCACTCAAATTGAAAACGCGATCCGAAATGATTTGCGCCCCATCGCAAGATCGATGTCAGATGGCCTGTACAAAGGAAGCACGAGTGTGAATGGGATTCGAATAGATTATCATGCTTATAAACTTTCAGATGGCACCATCAATGTAGGACGAATAACTCCTCCAAGTCCGCAATGATCAAACGGCGCTTGCATGAAGACGAGAAGCGGCTGATTCGCCATATCCTTGGTGACGCGGCGAAGGGGAAGGGCATTCTCGCCAGGCTCGATGATTATGAAGTCGAGGAGATGAATGATGGTGGAATGGGGAGCCTGAGAACAGCGCAGGCGGAAAAGGAAAAAAGACGCTTCGGGGAAGTGCTTGCAGAGGCCGAGCTGACGGATAGCGATGGTACGCCTGTCATTGTATCAATCATCGCGGATTCCGCCGGCGAGCTGTATGAGATCGACATGTGGCGGGTTGACTTTCTTCCGCTGAAGCGCTGGCCCCAGATGGAATGATTCTGTCGAAGGCCTTGAGGGCCGGTATTTGGTGCAACGCTCTTGTGCTGGGGATGCGTAATGCCAGGCGAATTCATGGCGCATCGCCGCCGCGCGGGCGAGATGGGCCGAGGCTCGCCGCAGCCGGAATCGCGAACGCCCGGCGGGATCGCGCGGGCGTCAGATGATCCCCCATCGCCTGTCAGCGGAGAGCAGGAAATCGGCGAAGGCGCGGATTCGCGCCCGGTGCGTGCAGGCGCGCCGGCATGACGACATAAAGCGCAAGTGCGGGAAACGGCTGGCCGAAGGCGAGCGGCGCGACGCCCCATCCGCACTTCCACCTGGCAGATGCTGTCGGGAAGGATCGCGATCCCTTGCGAGCGGATCGCCGGGCCCCGACCCCGATGCTTTACCGCCATTCATGCACCCAGTAGCGTTGCACCGGTCAGTGGTGAAGCGCACCACCGCCGTGCGGGTGACGACGATGGGCGCACGCTCGCCGAGGCCGAAATCGTGAACGCCCGGCCGGCGAGATCGACCAGCGCCGCCGTCGTCCCCTGCGTGCTCCCCCCGCCGCCGGCGGCCGCGATCAGCACCAGCTCATGCCGCCGCTGTCCTGTGCGCGCAGGATCTCGTTCACATTGGCCTCGATGACCCGGTAGCCGACATTGCCGAACAGCCTTTGCCGGCCGTCGTTCAGAATGATCGTCGGGCTGCCCTCGACCTTCTGCTTGTCGCAGAATTCGTAATCGGCGGCGAGCCGGGCGACCGCTTCGGCCGAGCGGATTTTGGCCTCGATCATGTCCATGCCGACGCCGAGCTCGGCGGCGATCTCGGCATGGGCGTCCCAGGTCGCGATGTCGCGTCCGTCGCGAAAGAAGGCGCAACGGATCTTCCATGCCGCCCGGTCGTATAACGACGGAGACCCGGGGCCGGCCGGCGCACGGTCGGGATTTTGTTCGCCGATCAGCTGAACCGCCTTGAGGAAGAGATGCGCGCTGGCCGAGGTTCGCGGCCGGACCTTCGTCCAGATATCGGGATTCACCTCGATATGCGGGTGGCGCTTGGCGACCTCCTGCAGGTGCCGGCTGAATCCCTCGTAGCCGCCTTTGTGTCCCCAGGCGGCCGGAATCTTGGTTGCCGTGTCGCCGAAAACCGAACAGAACCGGTAATCCAGCATCACCTGATCGCCGAATTTCGTGCGGATTTCGTCGATGCGCGCCTGGGCGACATAAGCCCAGACGCATAAAACGTCCGACACATACGTCATCGGGATCGCGGGCACGGAAATTCTCCTTTGAGCCAATGCGCCGGATTCGCTGCCGCGTTCATCGGGGCGAAGGATGAAGGGCGCGCACCGGCGTTCTGAGAAATCCGATCAGATCGGTTAGGTCCTGTTCGGCCATCGACCAGCGCGGCATCTCCGGATTCAGCGATTTCCCACCAGGGTCCACGCCTTCGGTTATCGCTCGCCGCAGGGTCTCGGCATTGTATTCTGCGTGGTCTCCGTGGCCGTCCTGCCCATTCCCGTCCTGCCCGCCGAACAGCGCCGCCGGCGTCAGGGGCGGAGCGGCGAGCCAGAAACGCGGCATGAGCCGTCCGCCCTGACGATCGACGCCGTGACAGGCGACGCAGCCGCCGGCGCGCATCGCCATATGCATGCCGCCGCTGCGAAAAGAGATCGGCAGGCCGGATGCGCTCTGGCTGGTGAAATAGATGCGCTCGCCATTGCTTTGAAACTGGGTCGGCCATTCGCTACGGCTCAAGTTCGGGCCGACGCCGAAAATCGCTCCGCCGCCATATACGACCGCGATGGCAACCAGCAGAACGCTGGCGATGATGACCGGCCATAAAGGCCGGCGCTTGCGTCGCTGTATCATTGGCATGCTATGCGCCTCGCGATTCCGGCTATGACGCCTCGCCGCTCCCATAATCGGGCGCGCTCCAGCCTGATTGAAGGCAACGATAGGCTTCTTCGGGGGTCGATGCCAGTCGTCTTGCGGCAAAAGCTGAACCGGTACGGCCGAGGGCCGCAAAAGCGGCCGCCGATCCAAAATCGCCCGCGACGATCTATAACGATAGACCGTCGCGGGCAGAGCAAGGCTTATTCCTTCGGACCTTCCCAGGATTGCAGGACGTTGAGCTTCGCTTTGCGCTGCTCGTCGCGCGGCGTCTTGAAGTTGTGGCCGAACGGCGCCGATTCGAACGATCCGTAACTGGGGTTGGAGATCATGATCCACTCGCGGCCCCAGCGCGGCATGTTCTCTTCGTAGACCTTCAGGCGGTCGGCTTCGCTGCCGCGAGCGGCGTCGACGAAATCGCCGAAATTGTCGCCGATGTTGAGCAGCACGCGATAGTCTTTGGCAACATAGGCGCGGCGGGTGCTCTTGGCCGACGTCCAGTCCGGGCGCTCGCGCGACGTCAGGACGGTGTCGACATTACCGCCCATGGGAAAGCCCAGGCGCTCCATGTTCTTGCGGGTCGATTCCTTCTCGTCGACGGTGCGGTTGGAGATATAGAACACCTTCACGCCCTTCGAATCGGCGTATTTGGCGAATTCGAGGGCGCCCGGAATCGGCCCCGACTGCTGGGCGGCGACGAACTGGCCCCAGGTCTTCGGCTCGAACACCTTGTCGTTCTTGATCATCCAGACCTGGTAGCGCGAATTGTCGAGCAGCGTTTCGTCGATATCGAGAATGACCGCCGGCGGCAGGTTCTGATAATTCCCGGTCTGTTCGGCCGGCGCGCCGGTCCAGTTCTTGTCGGCCAGCGCCTGGTCGAGGCGCATCCGCGCAAGCGCAAAGGCGGCGAGCGAATTCGCCTTGTACTCGACCGAACGCTGCATCCACAGCGTGGCGTTGAGAATATCGTGCGGCGGCGTTCCCTCGGCGCGCGCTACACCGACAGCCAGGACAAGGCCGGCAGCAAGGGCCAGTATGCTTGCCGAAATACCGGCGCGACGTTTGGTTTCAGTCATGACAGAGGCCTCCTTTTGGATTGATCGGACAACGACGTTGCGGTTGGACTGGTGAACTCATCTAGCTGTTTGGCGATGCGGGCCAGCAGCCGGTTCTTGGTGGCGGTGTCGGCGAACGAGCCTGCGATCGCCGTTCGCGTAATGTGCAAGAGATCGGCTTCGCCCATGCCGAAGCGCGACGCCGCGTCGGCATATTCCTTGCCAATCGAGGTGCCGAAAAACGGCGGATCGTCCGAGTTAAGCGTGACCCGGCATCCCGCCTCGCGCAGCCGGAGAAACGGATGCGCGGCCGTGTCGGCATAAACGCCAAGCGCCAGATTGCTGCCGGGGCACACCTCGAGTACGATGCTCCGGCGGGCGATCTCGTCGAGCAGACGCGTATCCTCGCTGGCGCGCACGCCATGCCCGATCCGCGAAACCGGTAAAGCGGCGAGCGCTTCGCGCACGCTATCGGGGCCGGCCATTTCGCCGGCATGCACCGTGCAGGGATAGCCGGCGTCGGCAACCAGCCGGAACGCCGGCGCAAAATCGGCCGGGCGGTAGCGCTGTTCGTCGCCGCCCATGCCGAATCCGACGACATAGGGATGCGGTTCGGCCAGCATCGCGCGCGCCACATCGAGCGCCCGTTCGGGGCCTAAATGGCGCACGCAGGTAACGATGATCCGGCTGACAATGCCGAATTCGGCCGCGGCGGCATCGATCCCCGCCGCCAGCCCGCGGAGATGATCTGCATAGCCGATGCCCGTCGTCGCGGCGTGATCTGGAGAGGAAAACACCTCGACATAGACGGCGCCTTCGCGCGCGCAGTCGGCGAGATAATTGTACATAATGTCGCGATAGTCGTCGGCCGTACGGATACAGGCGCTCGCCCTGTCATAGGCGTCGAGGAAGCCGCTGAAATCCCGCCAGGCGAAACGGTCGTCGCCATCGAACAGATTGGCATGCAGCGCGATGCCGTTGCGCGCGGCGAGCTGGCGCACCAGGCGCGGGGGTGCCGCGCCCTCGATGTGGCAATGAAGCTCGGCTTTTGGCAGGGCGGCGGTCATGCGAAGCCCCGCAGCGGCAGAGTGGGTCGGCGCAGCCAGTTGTCATCCGGATATTCGGCCGCACCGTCGATCAAGTGGAAGGTGTAGGCATGGCGCGGCCGCGCCGAACGATTCGCGGCGCTCGCATGCGGCAGCAATCCGTGGAGAACGATGACCGTGCCGCGCGCCGCCCCAAGGGCCGCCGGAGGGATCGCCGACCATGACGTGGAATCAAGATCGTCCATCCTCGTCCGATATCCCTCGCGGCGAAATCGATGGCGCAACGGGCCGCGATGCCCGCCGGGAATAGCCGTCAGGCACCCATTGGCCAGCGCCGCATCGTCGAGCGCTAGCCAGAAGCCGACTGCACTAAGGGGGCGGGTATAGAGAAACGTCGAATCCTGATGCCAGCCGACCTCGCCGCCGATCTGCGGCTGCTTGAAGACATACATCGATTGCAGCAGCAGCGGCTGGGCGATCCCGAGCGCGGCGGCCAGTCCGGCGAAATACGGGTTGCGCGATACCCGGCTGAATACCGGATCGAGATCGTGGAGCGCGTGGCCGATCTTGTTGAGGGCGAGCGCCGTGGGAACCGTTAGCCGCCCTTTCGCATCGAATGCGCCTTCCTCGAAAAAGAACCGGATCGCCTCTCCGGATTCGAGGAAATAGGCGTCGTTGGCGTGCGACTGGGTGCGCGTCTCGAAAACCGTTCGCGCGATGGTGGGATCGAAACCGTCAATCAGATGGGCGATCCGGCCTTGCAAGGCGTCGCAATCGGCCGGCGAGACCATGTCCTCGAGGATCAGGAACCCGTCACGGACATAGGCGGCTCGCATCGCGCCGTCGAGCCGGCCGTCGGTCGGTGCGGCGAAGCGCGGCGGCGCTGTTTTGCGAATGGCGGGCGCGGGGCGGGTCATGACGCGAAGCACGCCTTGCCGTGCGCCAGCGGCGCCAGGGCGAAATGGCGGGCGAGGGTCTGCCCCATATCGGCGAAGCTGTCGCGCCGGCCGAGATCGCGCACCGACACGCCGGGCCCGAACCACAGCATCGGCACATGTTCGCGTGTATGGTCGGTGCCGGTCCAGGTCGGGTCGCAGCCGTGATCGGCGGTAATCAGAACAAGATCGCCCGGCCGCAGCTTCGTCTCCAGTTCCGGCAGCCGCCGGTCGAAGGCTTCGAGAGCCGCCGCGTAGCCTGGCACGTCCCGTCGATGGCCGAACAGGGTGTCGAAATCGACGAAATTGGCGAAGACGAGGGTTTTCTCGCCGGCTGCGTCGGCCTCGGCGAGCGTGGCGTCGAACAGCGCCATGTTGTCCTTGGCCGCGATGCTGCGCGAAATGCCGCGCCGGGCGAAGATATCGGCGATCTTGCCCACCGAAACGACTGTGCCGCCGGCCTCGACAAGCCGGTCGAGCAGCGTTTCGGCATAAGGCGGGGTCGTCAGGTCCTTGCGGTTGGCGGTGCGCACAAAAGTATCGGCGCTGTCGCCGACGAATGGCCGGGCGATCACCCGGGCGATATTGAGCGGCAAGAGCAATTCCTTAGCGACCGCGCACATCCGGTAAAGCCGTTGCAGGCCGAAATGGGATTCATGCGCCGCGATCTGGAACACCGAATCGGCCGAGGTGTAGCAGATCGGCTTGCCGGTGCGGACATGCTCCTCGCCCAGCTCGCGAATGATCTCGGTGCCAGAGGCGTGGCAGTCGCCGAGAATGCCCGGTAGCTCGCAGCGCCGCACCAGTTCGGCGACGAAATCCGGCGGGAAACAGGGGCGGGTGCGCGGGAAATAGCCCCAGTCGAAGGATACAGGCAGGCCGGCGATCTCCCAGTGGCCGCTCGGCGTGTCTTTGCCGGCGCTGATCTCGGCGGCGCAGCCATAGGCGGCGGAGAGCCGGGCGGGGGGTTCGAGCCCCGGCGGCACCTGGCCGGTGCTGTCGGCGGCGGCGAGGCCGAGCCCGAGACGCGCAAGATTGGGAAGACGCAGCGGGCCGGCGCGCAGGCCGGCGCGATCGGCGCGACCGTCGCGGCACGCCGCGGCGATATGGCCAAGCGTATCCGACCCGGCGTCGCCATAACGCGCCGCATCGGCGGTCGCGCCGACGCCGAACGAATCCATGACAAGGATAAACGCGCGGGTCATGCAACTTTCTCCTTCCCCGGCACGGCGATCCGTGACCGGATGACGGGAGTGGGCGAGGGGGCGACGTCGGCGATCCGGATCGCCTGCTGGAGCGTCGCAATAGCCTCGGCGGCGTCGCTCTCGCTGGCCGCGTGAACGAAGGTCAGCGGATCGCCAGCGGCGACTGTCGCGCCGACCCGACAGACCGCCGTCAGGCCGACGGCCGGGTTTATCGTGTCGCTCGTGCGCCGCCGGCCGCCGCCAAGCGCCACGACGGCAAGACCGACCCGGCGCGCATCCATTCCGGCGACGACGCCGGTGCGCAGGGCTAGGCAGGGGCGCATCACCGGCGCGCGCGGCAGGTAACGCGCGGCCTGCGTGATGAAATCGTGCGGCCCACCAAGGGCAGCGACCATTTGCCCAAAAGCCTCCGCCGCGCCGCCGTCGGCGAGACAGGCCTCGGCCTTTTGGGTGGCCATTGCCGCAGTTTCCGCGAGGCCGCCGAGCCGCAGCATCTCCGCGGCGAGCGCTATAACGACCTCGTGCAGACGGGGATCGCGTGCGCGCCGATCGGTAAGATAGGCGACGGCCTCGGCAACCTCGACCGCGTTCCCGGCGCTCCGGCCGAGAACCTGATCCATGTCGGTAATTAGGGCGACGGTCGGCAGGCCGGCGCCGGTCGCGACCGTGACGATACTTTCGGCCAGTTCGCGCGCCATCGCCGGGTCAGCGGCAAACGCGCCCGAGCCGGTCTTCACGTCCATGACCAGGCCGCCGAGTCCTGCCGCAAGCTTTTTCGACAGGATCGAGGCGGTGATCAGGGGAACCGATTCGACCGTGGCGGTCACGTCGCGCACGGCATAGAGGCGGCGATCAGCGGGAGCGAGATCGTCGGTCTGTCCGATGATCGCGCAGCCGACCTCGCGCACTGTCCGCCGGAACACGGCAATGTCGGGATCCGTCCGGTAGCCCGGGATCGTCGCGAGCTTGTCGAGCGTGCCGCCGGTGTGCCCAAGTCCGCGGCCGGAGATCATCGGCACGAAGCCGCCGCACGCAGCGATGATCGGGGCGAGCATCAGGCTCACTTTGTCCCCGACGCCGCCGGTCGAGTGCTTGTCGAGCACCGGGCCGGGCAATTGCAGGTCGTCCCAGCGGATCACGCGCCCCGAGGCGGCCATCGCATGGGTCAATTCGACCCGTTCGGCCATGCTCATGCCGCGCAGAAACGCCGCCATGGCGAAAGCGCCGATCTGGCCCTCGCTCAGGCTGCCATCGGCGATGCCGCGCACCATGAAGGCGATCTCGTCGGGGCGCAGCGTTTCGCCATCGCGTTTCCGGCGGATGATTTCCTGCGGCAGCATCAGGCCGCCTCCCCATCCTGAGTGCCGTAGTCAGCGACAAATCCGGTCAGCAGGCGACTCACGCTGTCGGCCGCCTGGCGGGCCGATTCCATCGTCTGCTGGTGGCTAAGCGCGGCAGTGCTCATGCCGGCGGCGAAATTGACGATGACCGACAGGGCCGCAACCTTCATGCCGGCATGGCGGGCGAGGATCACTTCCGGCACCGTCGACATGCCGACGGCGTCGGCTCCCAGCCGGGCGGCAGCGCGGATCTCGGCTGGGGTCTCGAAATTCGGCCCGGCGAACCAGATATAAACGCCTTCGTGCAGGGTCTGCCCCGCGATTTTAGCCGCGTCGCGGAAGCGCCGCCCCAGCGCCGGATCGTAAGCGTCGACCATATCGACGAAACGCTCGTCGCCGGTTTCGCCGAACAATGGCGAAACGCCGGCGAAATTGATGTGATCGGCAATCAGCATAAGACTGCCCGGCGCCATATCCGGGCGCAGGCTGCCGGCGGCATTGGTCAGCAACAAGGTTTTACATCCGAGCTGGGCGAGGCTGCGCACGGCAACCTTCATCGTATCCGCGCGGCCATGCTCATAATAATGCGCGCGCCCCTGCAGGGCGGCAATCGGCGTTCCGGCAAGATGCCCGAGGACAAGCCGGCCTGCATGACCGCCGATCCCGGGCGTGGGGAAGCCCGGCAGGTCACCATAGGGGATAACGGCGACCGGCTTTATGTCGTCGGCGAAGGACCCGAGGCCGGAGCCGAGAACGACGCCAAGGCGCGGCATGAATCCCGGTGCGCGGGCGCGGATCGTCGCCAGAGATTGGTCGATGGCGGCGGTCATCGCTTCTTCCCCGGTCCGGCGAGGTTGTGCGGTCCGAACGACAGCGGCAGAAGTTCTCCCAGCGTCATCGTTTGCCGCACACCCGCTGGCCCGCAAATATGGATCGGCAGGTTCTCGGCAGCGAACTCTCGCAAGCGCTGACGGCAGCCGCCGCAGGGCGTCACCAGCGCCTCGCTCTTTCCCATCACCGTAGCTTCGACGATGGTCCGCTCGCCATCGGCAACCATCGCCGCGATGGCCGATGTTTCGGCGCACCAGCCTTCGGGATGGGCGGCGTTCTCGACATTGCAGCCGGCATAGAGCTTGCCATTGGCGCCGCGCAACACGGCGCCGACCGGAAAGCCGGAATAAGGTGCGTAGGCGCGCTCCATCGCCATCCGGGCGAGCGCGATCATGTCGTCGATCGCCTTGCTCCCGGCCATCTCAATGTTCCTTTTCATATGGAACGCCGATCGCCCGGGGGGCGGTTGCCTTGCCGATGAACCCGGCAAGCAGCGCCACGGTCAGCACATAGGGCAGCACCTGGATGAACTGCACCGGCACCTCGCCGAAACCGCCGAGGCGCACGCCCTGCAGGCGGATGGCGATGGCGTCGAGCAGGCCGAACATCAGACATGCGCCGAGGGCCGGCAGGGGCCGCCATTTGCCGAAGATCATTGCCGCCAGCGCGATATACCCCTGGCCGGCGGTCATGTCGCGGCTGAAGGCGGCATTCTGGGCGATCGACAGATAGGCGCCGGCGATCCCGGTTAGCACGCCGCATATCAACACCGCGCGATAGCGCAACCACGCGACCGATATTCCGGCCGTATCCACGGCCAGCGGCGACTCGCCGACCGCGCGCAAGCGCAGGCCAAATCGCGTGTCGTTGACAACCCAGTAGGTGAGCGGCACCGCGAGCAGCGCCAGATAAACCAGCATATTATGGCCACTGATCAGATCGGCATAAACCGGCCCGACCAGCGGCACGCCGTGCAGCGCCGACGCACCCGGCCATTCGATCGGCATAAAGCGGGCATCGGGCGGCAAGGGAGGCGTTTGTCCGCCGCGCTGGAACCACGCCATGCCGAATACGATGGTCAGGCCGGAGACGAGAATATTGATCGCCACGCCGCTCACGACCTGGTTGCCGCGATAGGTGATGCAGGCGACGCCGTGAAGAAGTGCTAGCGCCACGGCGATCAGAATTGCAGCTCCAAGGGCGAGCCAGGCCGAGGCGGTCACGGCCGCGACCGAGGCGGCGACGAACGCGCCGGCGAGCATCTTGCCTTCGAGGCCGATGTCGATGATGCCAATCCTCCACGGGGCTAGGCTCCCTTCGCGTCGGCCGCCGCGGCGGGGCGCAGCGCCGGTATCGCGCTGAATGCCCGCTCGAACCACGGTCGGCTGAGATGGGCGAGCGCACCGGAAAACAGGATGACCAGGCCCTGGATGACGACGACCATTTCGCGGGTGATCGTCGGAATCTCGAAGGCAAGCTCCGCGCCGCCCTGATGCAGGATGCCGAACAGCAGGCTGGCGAGGACGATGCCGACCGGATGGCTGCGCCCCATCAGGGCGACGGCGATGCCGGTGAAGCCGTATCCCGCCGTGAAGTTGAGGATCAGGCGATGATGGACGCCGATCACCTCGTTGACGCCGACAAAGCCGGCGAGCGCGCCCGACAGGGCCATTGCCAGAACGATCATGCGGCGCGGATTGACACCGGCGTAAACGGCCGCGCTCGGATTGTGCCCCAGGGCGCGCAGCTCGTAACCCCACGGCGTGCGCCACAGAAACGCCCAGACGAGCACGCAGCAGAGCGCGGCCCCCAGGATCGATAAATTCAGCGGCGTCGGCCCCATGACGAAACCGATGCGGCCGAGCATCTCGTGGACGAATGGCAGATGGCCAACGGCGAATTCGCGGCTCTCCGGCGACATCGAACCAGGCGCGATCAACACGTTCACCATCAGGTAGACCATCAGCGCCGCGGCGATGAAATTGAACATGATGGTGGTGATGACGATATGACTGCCGCGATAGGCCTGAAGATAACCCGGTACAGCGGCCCATGCCGCGCCGAACGCGGCGGCGGCGAGAATAGCAAGCGGGATCAGAAGAACCGGCGGAATGCTGGCGTCGAGGGCGAGCACAGTCAGGCCGACGCCGAGGCCGCCGATATAGGCCTGTCCTTCGCCGCCGATATTGAACAGGCCGGCATGGAAGGCGATCGCGACAGCGAGGCCGGTAAAAATAAAATTCGTTGTGTAGTAGAGCGTGTAGCCGATCGCTTCGGGATAACCGAGCGCGCCGACCAACATGATGCGCACCGCCTCCAGCGGGTTAGCGCCAATCGCCAGTACAATCAGCCCGGCGACGAAGAAAGCGAGCAGAACATTGGCCAGTGGGATCAGGCCGATATCGATCCAGCCCGGCAAGGGGCGGCGGGGGCCGCTCATGACATCGCCGTTGCGTCGGGTCGGGCGACGCCCGGCCAGCTATTGGTCATCATTAGGCCCAATGTGCGCTCATCGGCGGTATCGCCCGGCACTTCGCCGACAATGCGGCCGCCATACATCACCAGAATGCGGTCGGCGAGCGACATCACCTCGTCCAGTTCGACCGACACCAGAAGAATGGCGCAGCCGGCGTCGCGGATGGCGATGAGCTGGCGGTTGATGAACTCGATCGCCCCGATATCGACGCCGCGCGTCGGCTGGCCGACAAGAAGGATCTTTGGTTGGCGGGCCAGCTCGCGGGCGAGAATGAGCTTCTGCTGGTTGCCGCCCGAGAAGTTGGCGGATTTCAGATACGGTTGGCGCGGCCGGACGTCATAACGCTCCATCAGCGACGCGCAGTGATCGGCCATGATCGCGTGGTCGTGCAGGCAGCGTTTCCTGAACGGCGTCTCGTTGTGATAGCCGAGGATGGATGTCTCGCAGGCATTGAAGGCGCCGACCATGCCGTAGCGATGCCGGTCCTCCGGCACGTGGCCGACGCCAAGCGTCCGCATCGCCGCCGGGTCGGCCGGCGATCCGGGGGTAATTTCCCGGCCACCGACAATGATTCGTCCCGCCTTCAGTGGCCGGATGCCGGCCAGAACCTCGAGCAATTCGCTTTGCCCGTTGCCGGAAACGCCGGCGATGCCGACGATCTCGCCGGCCCGCACGGTGAAGTTAATATCTTCAAGCACTTTGACGCCGCGGCTATCGCGCAGGCCGACACCCTCGACGACCAGCGCCGGCGCGCCGGGCGTGAACGTCGTCTTTTGCAGATTGAGGCGGACTTTGCGTCCGACCATCAGTTCGGCCAGCTCCTCGCGGCCGGTCTCCGCGGTCCGCCGCCGGGCGACGATGCGCCCGTGCCGCATGACATAAACGGCATCAGTGACCGCCATGATCTCGCGCAACTTGTGGGTGATCAGGATCACCGTCGTGCCGCGCGTCTTGAGCGCTTCGAGAATGCAGAACAGCTGATCGGTTTCCTGCGGCGTCAGTACGGCGGTCGGCTCGTCGAGGATCAGAACCGTGGCCCCGCGATAGAGGGCCTTGAGAATCTCGACCCGTTGCTGGTCGCCGACCGGCAGTTCGCCGACGATGGCGTCCGGGTCGACCCGCAACCCGTATTCGTGGGCAAGACGCTCCAGCTCGCGGCGCGCGGCGGCGAAACCGCGTTTCAGGATCGCCCCCTGCTCGACGCCGAGGGCGACGTTCTCGAGGACCGTGAACGTATCGACCAGCATGAAATGCTGGTGAACCATGCCGATGCCGGCGGTAATCGCGTCATGCGGATTGCGGATATGGGCCAGCTCGCCGCCGATCCTGATCTCGCCGCCATCGGCCGTATAAAGGCCGTAAAGGATGCTCATCAGCGTCGATTTTCCGGCGCCGTTCTCGCCGATGATGCCGGTGATCGACCCCTTGGCGATCGACAGCGACACGTCGCAATTGGCGTGCACCGGCCCGAACGACTTGTCGATCGATCGAAGCTCGATCGCCGGAGGGGCAACCCCCTCCGGCGTCAGCGTCGATGCGACAACGGCGGATGCGGGCGACATGACGCGTCGACGGCGTAATCGCCGCGCCTAATTGGCGCAGCTGTTGTTGCTCATGTAGTCATGTACCTTGATCTTGCCGGAGATGATGTCGGCCTTGACCTGATCGACCTTTGTCTTCATTTCCGGCGAGATCAGCTTGGCGTTGTACTGGTCGAGCGCCCAGTCGACGCCGCCTTCCTTGAGGCCCAGCACCGAGACGCCCGGTTGCCATTTACCGTCCGTCGCCGCCTTGAAGCTGTCATAGGCGACGAGATCGACCCGCTTGACCATCGAGGTCAGCATCGTGCCGGGATGCAGGTGGTTCTGGTTGGAATCGACGCCAATGGCGAACTTGCCGCGATCCTTCGCCGCCTGATAGACGCCGGTCCCGGTTGCGCCGGCGGCGGCGTAGATGACGTCGACGCCGCGGTCGAACTGGCCCTTGGCAAGTTCGCTGCCGCGCCCCGGATCGTTCCACGCCGCCGGCGTGGTGCCGGTCATATTCTGTACCAGCTCTGCCTTGGGATTGGCGTATTTCACGCCCTGCTCATATCCGCAGGCAAAACGACGGATCAGCGGAATATCCATGCCGCCGACGAAGCCGACCTTGCCGCTTTTCGAAGCCATTGCCGCCAGAACGCCGACGAGAAACGATCCCTCATGTTCCTTGAACAGAACCGACTGCACGTTGGGCAGCTTGACCACCGAATCGATCAGGGTGAAGCGGATCTTGGGAAATTCCTTGGCTACCTTCTCGACCGCATTGGCTTGCGAGAAGCCGACGCCGATAATCGGATCCTGGCCGCGCTGGGCGAAACGACGATGCGCCTGTTCGAACTGGGTCTCGTTGTTGACCTCGAACTCGGCATAGCCGGTCTTGGTTTCCGTCTTGAAGCGTTCGGCGCCGTTGGCGACGCCCTCGTTGAACGATTTGTCGAATTTGCCGCCGATATCGAAGACAACCGCCGGCTTGATTTCGGCGGCCTGCGCCGCGACGGCGAACAGAACGGCGGCGGCCGTGCCGAGTGTTTTGCTGATCAGCGTTTGCATGGTTGGTCCCCTTGGTTCCCTGTTGTTGTCTGTTATGCGCGGCGGCGACGCCGGGCGCAGATCGTTGCGGTCATGGCGTACAGCTGTTGTTGCTCATATAGTCGTGCACCTTGATCTTGCCGGCGATGATGTCGACCTTGGCCCACTCTACCTTGGCTTTCATGTCGGCCGAGATCAGCTTGGCGTTATGCTCGTCGAGCGCCCAATCGACCCCGCCTTCTTTGAGGCCGATCACGCGCAGGCCCGGCCGCCAGCGTCCGTCGCGCGCCGCCGCGAAACTTTCCTCAACAGCGAGATCGACGCGTTTGACCATCGAGGTCAGAACAGTCCCGGGAAAGAGATGATTCTGGTTCGAATCGACGCCGATTGTCAGCTTGCCGCGGTCTTTCGCCGCCTGCATCGCGCCGAGGCCGCTAGTGCCGGCGGCGGCGAAAACCACGTCGACGCCGCGCTCGAACTGGCTCTTGGCAAGCTCGGCGGCCCGGCCGGGATCGGTCCACGCTGCGGGGGTGTTCCCCGTGCTGTTGTAGATGACGGCAATGGCGGGGTTTACGTATTTCGCGCCCTGCTCGTAGCCGCAGAAGAAACGCCGCACCAGCGGGATATCCATGCCGCCGACCATGCCGATGGTTCCCGTGCGCGAGGCCATCGCCGCGAGCATGCCGACGAGGAACGATCCTTCATGTTCGCGGAACAGGACCGACTGGACATTAGGAAGGTCAATCGCCGTATCGATCACGGTAAAGCGGGTCTTGGGAAATTCTTTGGCTACCGTGGTTACGGCGGCGGTCTGAAAAAACCCGACACCGACAATCGGATCCTGGCCGCGCTGGGCAAACCGGCGTTGCGCCTGCTCAAGCTGCGCCTCGTTGCTGATTGTCACCTCGCGATAAGCGATCCCGGTCGCGCGCTTGAATGATTCGGCCCCGCGATAGGCCGCTTCGTTGAACGAGCCGTCGAACTTGTCGCCAATCGAATAGACGATGGCCGGCGCGATCTCGCCGGCCAGGGCTGGTAGCGCCGCCAGTACGGCCGCGGTGACCAGCGCCGACAAACGCATCTCCGGCCGCCGGGTGCGAGATGGCCGCATTTGTTGTGGGCGTGTGCCGGTCATGTTACTCGCCATAGGGAATCCAGATATTTTTAACCTGTGTCGCATGGCGCAGGAATTCCCGCCCTTCGCCGGTCAGCGGGTTGAACCAGTCGATAGCGCCGGGTGAATTGATCCACGTCCGTTTGAGATTGCCGGCCGCGGCCGCTTCGACGCGGCGCGCTGTGTCAGCGCCGCCCCAGCACCAGATGGCGTCGACGTCGTGATGTTCGGCCAGCACTAGGGCGAGCGGGTCGCGCGCGCCGGTGACGATGTTGACCGCGCCGCCGGGCATGTCGGAAGTGTCGAGCACTTGATAAAAATCGGTCGCGATCAGGGGATATCGCTCCGATGGAATCACGACAACGCGATTCCCCATTGCCGTTGCCGCCGCCCATAGCGAAACGAACGACAGTAGCGGCGCGTCGTCGGGGCAAGCGATACCGATTACGCCTTGCGGCTCGTGCATGGCCAGAACGACGCCGCGCAAAGGCGGGCTGTGGACGGCTCCGTCATATTTGTCGGCCCACGCTGCATAGGCGAAGAGACGCCGGACCGCGCTGTCGACCTCGCGCGCGGCGGCGGTCTTGGGTGCGCCGGTCATCTGGCGCAGCCGATCGGCGAATTCGCTCGCCCGTGCCGACAGGTTCTCGGCGCAGTAATAGAGGACCTGCGCCCGCGCGTGGCCGGACAGCGACGACCAGGCCTCCGCCTTGCGGGCCGCTTCGACCGCGTTGCGGATATCCTTGCGATTGCCGTCGCCAGCATGGCCGAGCAACGCGCCCGCCGGGGAGTGCACCGGGCGACTGTAGCCGCCGTCCGGTCGGGCCTGTTTGCCGCCGATATAGAGCTTCGCCGTCCGGTCGATCGCCGGCAGGCCTGCGCTCGCCGCTTTCGTCAATACGGCCGGTGTTTTCGTTTTTCTGACTGGTTTTTTGCTCGCAAGAGTCAGGTATTCGAACATGCCTTCGCGGCCGCCTTCGCGGCCGAAGCCAGATTCGCGATAGCCGCCGAAACCCGACGAGGCATCGAACTGGTTGGTGCAATTCACCCATACCACGCCAGCCTTGATTTTCGGCGCGATGTCGAGGGCAAGGTTGATGTTCTCGGTCCACACGCTGGCGGCAAGACCGTAGCGCGTGTTGTTGGCAAGGCTCGCGGCTTCGGCCGGCGTGCGGAAAGTCATGGCGACGAGGACGGGCCCGAAAATCTCTTCCTGCGCCACCGTCGCCGCCGGTTCGACATCGGTCAGCAAGGTGGGCGGATAGAAGCAGCCTTCGGCCGGGCAGGGTGCCTCGGGCTGCCAGAGCTTGGCGCCTTCGATCACGCCAGTACGGACCAGCCCTTCGATCCGCGATCGCTGCTTGGGCGAGACGATGGCCCCGATATCGGTGCATTTATCGAGCGGATCGCCGACCCGCAACGTATCCATGCGGGCACGCAGCTTGTCATATAGCCGGGGGGCGGCCGATTCCTGCACGAGGAGCCGCGACCCGGCGCAGCAAACCTGTCCTTGATTGAACCAGATAGCGTCAACCGCGCCCTCGACCGTCGCGTCGAGATCGGCATCGTCGAAAACGATGAAGGGCGATTTGCCGCCAAGCTCCAGTGTCAACTTCTTACCGCTGCCGGCGGTCGCAGCGCGGATCAGGCGGCCGACTTCGGTCGAACCGGTAAAGGCGATTTTGTCGATATCCGGGTGACGCACGATCAGCTCGCCAACCTCGCCGCTGCCGGTCAGGATATTGACCGCGCCAGCCGGCAGGCCGGCCTCCTGGCAAATCTCGGCGAACAGCAGGGCGGTCAGGCTGGTATCTTCGGCCGGCTTCAGCACCACGGTATTGCCCGCCGCGAGCGCGGGGGCGATCTTCCACGCCAGCATCAGCAGCGGGAAATTCCACGGAATGATTTGTCCGGCGACGCCGAGCGGCCGATGGTCGGGAAACTCGCTGTCGAGAAGTTGCGCCCAACCGGCATGATGGTAGAAATGCCGCGCCATCAGCGGCACGTCGATATCGCGGGTTTCGCGGATCGGCTTGCCGTTGTCGAGAGTTTCGAGGACGGCAAGAAGCCGCGCGTGTTTTTGCACCAGCCGCGCCAGCGCATAGAGATAGCGCGCCCGGCCATGCCCGCCGAGCCGCGCCCAGCCGGGTTGCGCTTTGCGCGCCGCCTCGACCGCGGCGTCGACATCGGCGGCGGTCGCCTGCGCAATGTCGGCCAGCCGGCGGCCTGTCGCGGGATTGAGGCTGGTCAACCGCCCGCCGTCTGCCGGCGTGCGCCACTGGCCGGCGATGAACAGGTCGAAGCGATGATCGTGCCGCGCCAGCCACGCTTCCGCCGGTCCCGCAGCCTCCGGGGCCGGGCCGTATTCCATGCTTTCCATGATGGCGGCGATATTCATGATCGGTCCCTCAGGCCATCGGATGGCGATGCACGGCCGAATAGCGTCCGTCGGCGAAATGTTCGATCTGGCGCTCGATGTCGGTCAGAAGGCTGGATGCCCCGATGCGGAAAAGATCGGGCTGCAGCCACGGCACGCCGAGCTCCTCCTTCATCAGCATCTGATAGGCCATCGCGTCTTTCGCTGTGCTGATGCCGCCCGCCGGCTTGAAGCCGATCCGGCAGCCGGTCATCTCGCCATAGGCGCGGATCATGCGCAGCATGACGAGGGAGGCGGGCAGGGTCGCGTTGGTTGTCTCCTTGCCGGTCGAGGTCTTGATGAAATCGGCGCCGGCCATCATGCAGACCATTGACGCGCGGGCGACGTTACGCAGCGTGCCGAGATCGCCGACGGCGATGATCGCCTTCACATGGACGGCGCCGCAGGCGGCGCGGAAGGCGCGCATCTCGTCGTACACCGCCCGCCAGTCGCCGGTCAGGGCGTGGGAACGGTTGATCACGATGTCTATTTCGCGGGCTCCGGCGGCGGCCGACGCCTCGATTTCCTTGACGCGCAGATCGAACGGCGAGAGGCCGGCCGGAAATCCGGTCGACACCGCGGCAACGGGAATGTCGCTGCCCGCCAATGCCGCTACCGCCGGTTCGACCATCGCGTGGTAGACGCATACGGCGCCGACAGTGAGGCGAAGATCGCCCACTCCGATTCGTTCTAACAGATCGCGGCGTACGGGCTGGCGCGCCTTGGCGCACAGGCGATGCACCCGGCCGGGCGTGTCGTCGCCCGCGAGCGTCGTCAGGTCGAGGCACGACACCGCCTTGAGCAACCATGCGGCCTGCCATTCCTTTTTTACCGTGCGGCGGCCCGGCAGCGTCGCGGCGCGGCGTTCGGCCGCACTGCGGTTCACGCGCAAGCTCTCGATCAGGTCGGCATCGAACGGCAGGCCCGGATTGCGGCGCGCGGCGCCGTTATGCGCGGCCGCCGGCGCATCCGGACGACCGATCCGCCCGCGGTCAAGCGGCACGACCTTTTGCGCCTTGAGCATGGGGCTTCTCCGTCGTTTTGAGCAGGGCTGCGATCCGCGTCGCCGCCTCTTCGTCGGTGATCAGGTCGCTGACCGCGCCAGTGCGCAGCGCGGCAAGAATCGCTTCGGCTTTGGTTGCACCACCGGCCAGCGCCACAACGCGCCGACCGCGCATCTCGGCAAGCCCGAGGCCGACGGCTAGACGGTTGATATCCGCGCCGACCGGCTGCCCATCGATATCGACAAAGCTGCCCATCAGGTCGCCGACCGCGCCCTTGGCCTGCAGCTCGCTCCATTCCTTGTCCGACACCATGCCGATCTGCTTCACATGGGCGTCCGCTTCCAGGCTGCCGATCCCGACCAGAATCAGGTCGGCCTGCCGCGCCAAGGCGAGCATGTCGCCAACGCTTTTTTGGGCC
Organism: Rhodospirillales bacterium; assembly: GCA_016195145.1. GTDB lineage: Bacteria > Pseudomonadota > Alphaproteobacteria > CACIAM-22H2 > CACIAM-22H2 > JACQAF01. The sequence goes on along the minus strand of JACQAF010000152.1, from coordinate 3,344 downwards.
AGCAGCACCTGTTTTTCCTCGGGCGAGGCGGCGAGATAGGGCACCGGAAGAAAATAGCCCTGGCCGGCAGTGCGCTCGGCAAGCCGCAGCACGATGTCGAGCGGATTTGCCGCAAGGTTACGATTGAGGCTGCCCGACACGGCGACGATCTTCAGATCGGGGCGATGGATCTCCGGCATATGGTCGACAACGGCGGCCAGCGTTCGCCCTTTGCCAACGCCAATCGTCTTCACCTTCTGCGCGGTCAGGAAATGGTGCAATAACCGCGCGCCCGCCGCCCCAACGGCCGCGAATGGTGAGGCATCTGGAGTCGCCTTGCGGCCATTGGCGAGGGAAGGGGCGACGATGCAGCTTTGCAGCTTGAAGGCAGCGGTTATCGCGTCTTCCAGCGCCGTGCATTCGCTCGGTACGCCTTGGACGAAAACCTTGACCATGCCGCAACGATGCGCCTCGGCGATCAGGCGGTGCGCCTTGGCCTGCGACACGCGCAGCCGGTCGGCGATCTGGCGCTGGGTGTAACCGCCGATATAGGACAGCCAGGCGGCCCGGGCGGCGAGGCTGAGGTCGCCGTCCTCGACAGGGTTTGCCGCACGCGTCCGCTTCCGTCCCATAATTTTTCAGGTAGTGAAATTTTATTCACGCTGACATGGAAGCGGGTACGAGTCAAGGCCGGGCGGTACAGCCCACTTCCAGTTAAACCATATCGGAAACCGGTTGCGTCTACGCAGCCAACATCGTCGCCGGTGCAAAGGGATGAAGCGTCACCTGGCCGTTTTCGGCGATCAGAAGATGGTTTTCGTCAACCGCCGTCCAATGTTCGTGCGCGGTGTCGAGCGGTTCGGACAGGATCAGAAGCGATTTTCCATCTCCGCCCTCGACGCAGTCGCGGCCGTCGGCGGCGCGGATGCCGGCTCCACAGCCATAAAACAGCGTCGGCGAGGCGCGGTCGCTTGAGTAACGCACCGCATAAATACGGTGTCCGTCGGTAAACGCGGCGGTGAGCCGGAACGGCTCGGTCACCGCGGCGGCGTGCATCGCGGTCTCGACCGTATTTACGGCGCGGGCCAGGGCGCCCGGCGGGTCGCGGTCGAGGCCATGGGTCAGCAGCAAATAGAAAAAGGTTTCGCTGTCGGTCGTGCCCTGGCGGGCGCGGTAATAATCGGGCGCGATGGCGAAGTCGAGATCGCGCGCGACGCGGTCGAAATTGCCGATCTGGCCGTTATGCATGAACATCCAGCGTTGATGCCGGAACGGATGGCAATTGGCGCGACTGGCGGCGGTGCCGGTCGAGGCGCGTACATGGGCAAAGAACAGGGCGGAGCGAATCTGCTCCGACAGGCTGCGCAGGTTTTCGTCGTTCCAGGCCGGACGGAGATCGCGATAAAGCCCCGGCTCGCTGCGGTCGGCGTACCAGCCGACGCCGAAGCCGTCGCCGTTGGTTGCGATATGGCTGCGCTGCGCCCGCAGGGATTGATTGATCAACGAATTTTCCGGCTTCAACAGCAGGTCTTCGAGATAGACCGGACAGCCGGTATAGGCGAGCCAGCGGCACATGGTTCCTCGGGGGCGCTTTTCGGTCATGCGGGGTCCTGCGCCTAGGACCGCGCCTCTATATCAACCGATTATGGAAAAGAAATGATTAATCGGTGGCGTACGAAGGACGGTTCGGCCTTAAAGCCGTCGCTACCGGCGGCCCGGCATGACCGGAGCGCCGCATGTTGGCTGCGATCGCTAGTCTCAGCCCAGTCGAAAGGACGAAACCGGATTCATGCCGTTGTCGGGGTCGAAGATAGGCGCCTGGGTCGGGCGGGAACCACCTCGATAATGTAAAACACGCCGAAGAAAACGCGGCGGATACGGCGCACCGATAGTCCGGCCTGACCGACAAGATCGATCGGATCGCGATTCCATTGGCAGGCAAGATGAAGGGCATGCGATTCCGACCGACGATCCTGCCAGCGACCTAGCCACTCGCGACTACTGCGGCCGTGTTCGAGCAACAATATGCTGCCTTCGGGGCGGCAGACGCGCGCCATTTCATCCAGCGCACGGACTGGGTTGGGAAACGTGCACAGGGTCAGCGATGAAGTGACCGTGTCGAAGGTCCGATCCTGGAATCCAAGATGCTCGGCATCCATGATAGCGAACGATGCGGGGGAGGGAGGGGACGTATGTCGCTGCGCAGCGATGGCGAGCATGGCGGGGCTGAGATCGATGGCCGTTAGGTCGACGTCGGCTGGATAGGATGACAGGTTCTTTCCCGTGCCTGCGGCGACTTCGAGCGTGCGTCCTCGCGCCAGGCCGAATAATTCGCGGCGCAGCTTACGCAAGCCGAGTATTCCCGGAAGCCATTCGGCTCGGTCATAGATCGGTGCCATGCGCTCGTATTTTTCGCGGATCTGGCGCGCGGGATAGCTAAGAAGACGGCTCATTGCTCGGTTTCGCCTGTTTGGCCTGACGGCGGAAAGCGCGCCCGTGCGATGGAGGATCAATCCGGGCTGTTGTCAGCGCGGGCCCATCAGCCGGTCGGGCAGCCAGGTGGCGATTTCGGGAAAGATCGAGAGAATCACCATCGCCATAACCATACAGAGCATGAAAGGCGTCGCGCCGCGCAGAATCGTCGGCAGCCGGATATCGGGTGCAATGCCGTTGATGACATAAAGATTGAGGCCGACCGGCGGGGTGATCAGGCCAAGCTCCATATTGATGGTAAGAATGACGCCGAACCAGATAGGGTCGAAGCCGGCATTGACGACGATCGGCAGCAAGATCGGCGTGGTCATCAAGATAACCGCCGCCGGCGGCAGGAAGCAGCCCGCGACCAGCAGCAGTACATTGACCCACAGCATCAGCATCCAGCGATTGATGTCCAGCGCGGCGATGTATTCGGCCACGGACTGGGTGATGTACAGGCTCGACAGCATGTAGCTGAAGAGAATCGATGTGCCGATGATCAGCAGGATCATCACCGATTCGCGTACGCAATCGCGCATGATGTGCCAGAGCTCGGCGATCTTCCACATCCGATAAATGCCGACCACCAGAAAAAGGCAAAGCAAGGCCCCGACGCCGGCCGCCTCGGACGGCGTCGCGAGGCCGCCATAGAGCGCATAAACTACGCCGACGATGACGGCGAGAAAGGGAACGATGCGCGGCAGCATTTCGAATTTTTCGCGCCATGAATAGCGTCGGTTGAGATCGGCAAGACCTTCGCCGCGCCGCCAGCTGATCAGCAGAGCCCATAGCATGAACAGGCCGGTAAGCAGGATTCCCGGCAGAACGCCGGCGAGAAACAGGCGACCGATCGAGGTTTCGCTGGCGATCCCATAGAGGATCATGGTGAT
>JACQAF010000151.1 GCA_016195145.1 Rhodospirillales bacterium | reverse complement strand
ATCGGCGGCGAGACGGCCGAGCGCGCTAGCTAGCGCTTGGGGGTCGCGCACGGGAACGAGAAACCCGGTTTGACGATCGACCACTTCTTCCCGCGCGCCGCGTATGTCGGTCGCCACCACAGGCAGTCCGGTCAGCATCGCCTCGATGATCGAGCGCGGCATCCCCTCGCGATGCGAGGGCAAGGTGAATATGTCGGCGGCGCGCAGCAAGGCCGGCGCGTCGCCCCGATAGCCGAGGAAGCGGATGCGGGTTTTCAGGATCGGGTCGTTTTCGGCCTCGGTCATCGCCGCTGCAATCGAAGCCGCATGATCGCTTTGCAGGCGCTCACCGATTACCCATAGTCGTGCGTCGACCGCGCGCATGGCCGTGAAAAGTTCAGGGTAGCCCTTTTCGGCGACCAGACGGCCGATGGCGGCGATCACCGGCGTATCGTCGGTAACGCCAAGCTCGCGACGCAGGGCGAGCCGCGCCGGATCGTTCTCCGGCGCCGGGAAGAAACGCGCAGGATCGGAGCCATTGCCGATCGCCTCGATAACGCCTGTACGGCAAAGATGCAATCGGCGCGCGGTCACGGCGTCTTCTTCGGCCTGGGTGAAAAGCACGTCGGTGAACCGCCCGCCGAGAAATTCAAGCGCAACGAACAGCGCCCGCTTCCAGGCCGGCATGCCACCGTGAAAATAAAATCCGTGCGCCGTGTAGACGACTTTCGGCACTTTCGCCCGGGCGGCCGCCAGCCGGCCAACCAGGGCGGCGACCGGCGTGTGGACATGCACGATGTCGAATCGCTCGCGCCGGAGCAGGGCGACAAGGTCGCGGAACCCGGCAAGATGCCGGATGGGGTTATAACTGCGGGCCAGCCGCGCCGTTTCGACCCGGAATCCCTCGCCGCGAACCTTGCCGAGCAGCGGCCCTTCGGCACAAACGCCCACCACCTCGTGCCCGGCCTCCCGCATCGCGCGCATCAGCGGCAACAGAAAGTGATAAAGCGTGAAATCGACCGCGCAAAGCTGGCAGATCTTCATCGGGGCGAGGCCTGGAATCCTGTTAGCCGGCCGGAACGGAAAGCTTTCCTTTGCGGGAAGATGCGGATATGAATGGCCGGCGACCCAATCCCTGTGCGGCGATCCGATAGATGGCGAAGCGAGCTCTGTTGTTCGGGATTTCCGGCCAGGATGGCGGCTATCTTGCGCAATCCCTGCTCAGCCGGGGTTACGAGGTTCACGGCGCGTCGCGCGACAAGGACACTACATCTTTCCACGGGCTGCACCGCCTTGGCGTCGCCGACAAGGTGCATCTCCATTCGGCGTCGATCAACGATTTTCGCAGTGTCCTGCAGGTGATCAAGGCGGCGGCGCCGGGCGAAATCTATCACCTGGCGGGGCAAAGCTCGGTCGCGACGTCGTTCGAGCAGCCGATCGAAACCTTCGAAAGCATCGCCACATCGACGATCAACATCCTCGAATCGATCCGTTTTCTCGACCCCTCGATCCGCTTTTACGGGGCCTGCTCCAGCGAATGTTTCGGCGACACGCCGCCCGAGGGGGCGAACGAATCGACTGCCTTCAAGCCACGCAGTCCTTATGGCGTCGCCAAGGCGGCGGCGTTCTGGACTACGGCGAGCTATCGTCGGGCGTATTCCCTGTTTGCCTGTTCGGGAATTCTGTTCAATCACGATTCCGATTTGCGCCCGGAGCGTTTTGCGACGCGCAAGATCGTCAAGGGCGTGGTCGATATCCATCTGAAGAAATCCGATCGCCTGACGCTCGGCGACGTCGATGTGCATCGCGACTGGGGATGGGCCGGCGAGTATGTCGAGGCGATGATTGCCATGCTCAACCGCGATACGCCCGAGGATTTTGTCGTCGCTACCGGCAAGGCCTATAGCTTGCGCGATTTCGTCAAGGAAGCCTTCGCCGCCGTCGGGCTCGACTGGCAAAATCACGTGGCTTTCGATCCGGCGCTGCGCCGACCCTTCGATATCGGCTATAGCCGCGGCGATCCTGCCCGCGCGGCAGAGAAACTCGGCTGGCGGGCGAGCATGGACATGCGCGATGTCGTGCGCCGGCTGATGGATAGCGAGATCGCAGCCCGCAAGGAGCGGACGTAACGACGGCCATTCCGGCGTTCCGGTGGCCCGCGCCGGTCTACGCGCCATAGCGCGCCAACCAGCACTGGAACATCAGAACCGCCCATAGGGGGCCGCTGCGGTCGGCGCGGCCGGAAAGATGCGCCTGCCATGCCTGACGCACGACTTTGGCGTCGAAGAATCCTTCGCGGCGCAGCCGCGATTCGCCCAGGCAGTCCTCTGCCCAGTCCTTCAGCGGTTCGCGCAGCCAGGCGGCGATCGGCACGCCGAAGCCCATTTTCGGACGCGCGGTCAGGATCTCGGGCACGTAGCGGGCGAGGACCCGGCGGAGGATGCGCTTGCCCTCGCCATCGCGCACTTTCCAGGCAATCGGCAAACGCCAGGCGAACTCGGTCACCCGGTGGTCGAGCAGCGGCACGCGCGCTTCGAGGCTGACCGCCATGCTCGCTCGGTCGACTTTGGTCAGGATATCGT
>JACQAF010000150.1 GCA_016195145.1 Rhodospirillales bacterium | reverse complement strand
GTGTATCCTTAACGCAGCAATAATTTTTTCGGCCACGACACGAGCCAAAAACGGCGGAACGGAGTTCCCGATCTGCCGGAATCCATGCCATTTAGTTGCGTGGAATCGGAACCAGTCCGGATACGAATGAAGTCGTGCAGCCTCGCGGACTGTAATGCAGCGAGGATAAAAAGGATGAATCGGCCGCGGCGACGTGAACGCTCCTAAATCGCTGCCGGTACCTGCTCGAAGCGTGTTGCAGACGCCGTCAGGATCCAACTTGAGGAAGCGGCTTACCGGTTCCGTTTGGCCGTGAGGGGTAGCAGCAAAACGATTTCTGGATACGGATGAGTGAACGGTTCTAAGACTCGAAGTAAGAAGTTTCTGATCGAATAATCTCGGGTGAGAGAAATCATGCGCGTCGCAGGCGATACCGCGGGCGACTTTTCCGTAGAGCGAAGGGGGGCCGAATTTTGCCGTGACCGAATCTTGGTGCAAAAGAACTTGATAACTATCGGCATCTGGAAGGTCGGACAAGGCATCCCATACGGTCGGCCCCTCCGGTTTCAATCGCTCGGTAATCTTGCTCGTTATTGGGCTTCCCGCACGGCGGGTTTGGGTCTCGGGATAGGCTGGCAAACAGACATTTTTGCGAGCTCCTAATAAGAATAAGCGCCGCCGATCTTGCGGAACGCCGTATTCGGCAGCGTTCAATACTCGCCAAGGCAGCAGGGTCGAATATCCAATTTTCGAAAACGCACTGACGATTTCATCCAGAAAACGTCGATGCGCGCCTACAGTGAGGCCTTTCACATTTTCGAAGACGAAATACCGAGGCTTTAATTCCTTAACGATTCGTACGAAATGATGCACTAACCGATTTCGAGGGTCGTCGAGAGCGCGCTTTCCGATCATCGAAAACCCTTGGCAAGGTGCCCCGCCAATCACAACATCGATCTCTTTTTTACCGATACCGGAGAATTTACGGATATCCGCTCCGGATAATTCGGTTACGCTTGAGCAGATCGATTTGCAGTTGGGGAAGTTAAATTCATGGACGGCGCAATGGATCGGATCGATGTCTATAGCTGCGGCAATATCGAAGCCTGCCTGCTCGAAACCTAAACTTAGTCCTCCGGCACCGGCGAAAAGATCGACGACAATCGGTCTGTACGCTCCGGTCATTCGGGTCCTCATCGGTGTCAATGATGCGCGTCTATTTCGAATCAAGAAATCGTTCGATTTTGCGGATGACTGCGGCCTCGTTCTTCAGTTGACACTGCCAGATAACCAAAGATGCCCACCCTAATTTTCTTAATTCGGCCCGATTACGGGTGTCGCGCTGCCTGTTTTGACGGAGCTTCGGAAGCCAATAATTTTTCCGTGACTTGGGCGGACGTGCTTTGGAGCATTGCGAGTGGCTATGCCAAAAACACCCATGGACAAAAATGACCTTTTGCTTACTCGGAAATACGAGATCCGGTCGGCCAGGAAGGTCACCCCGATGCAAACGATACCGAAAGCCGCGACGGAACGCGATTCGCCGGACGGCAAGCTCCGGCTTGGTATTTTTGTTCCGCACCAGCGACATTATTTCGCTACGTTTTTGTGGTGTACGGGTATCCATCTTGGGCTAACGATAGCGGAGAGTTAAGGAATAAACGAGCCTTGCACCCTAGTTTATCCACAACATTTTGTGTCGTTAAGAAAATTTCTCTACCATATCTTGGAAAGACATCATAATGTTCTCTTTTTGTTCTTAAATCCAATACCACAATCGCATACGATACGAAAAGCAATTATCGAATCGTCAGCAAGCGAGTGAAAGAGATCGCCGAGGCGGGGGCGCCGATTCCGCCGAACCTCTGAGACGCCGGTGGGCGGGACGTTCCGCAATCCCCCGCCGCTGCAGAAACGGAAGGGGCGGGTCTTGCGACCCGCCCCCAAGGTTGACGTCACAGGGAGAGAAAGTATCGGTTCACGAGCAGCCGCTGGTCGAACCGCAATCGATGCATTTCGTGCACGTGCCGTTGCGCACCATTGCCATCGAGCCGCAGGATTCGCAGGCATCGCCCGTGTAACCCTTGAGGCGCGCCTCGCGGACCTTGTGCGCGTCGTTGCGCGGATCGGCCGTCATGGCGATAGCGACCGTCGTCGACACGGTTTCGACGGTGGTCGTGCCGATAGCGAAGACAATCGGTTCGCGGTCGGCGTCCTCGGCCAGGACCTCCGCCAGGCCGGCCGCCGTGCCATTGTGCGGTGCGGTCCCAGCCGCGCGCTGGGCGCGGGCGGCGGGCGCGTCCTGGCCGCCATCGAGCACCCGGAAGCGCGAGCGCACGAACCCGGTCGAGGCGACCTTGCGCACCGCGTCGAGGGCGGCATTGGCGGCGGCCGATCCGTCGGCCGGCAGCGTGCTGTCGCTCGCTCCCTTGCCGACGCTGCCGGGCTCCAGATCGTCCTGGTGGACATGGGCCAGATCGTCGCGGCCGAGATAGGAAACGGCGAGTTCGCGGAAGATGTAGTCGAGGATCGATGTCGCATTCTTGATCGCATCGTTACCCTGGACGATGCCGTTGGGCTCGAAGCGGGTAAAGGTGAACGCCTCGACGAATTCCTCGAGCGGCACGCCATATTGCAGGCCGATCGACACGGCGATGGCGAAGTTGTTCATCAGCGAGCGGAAGGCGGCGCCTTCCTTGTGCATATCGATGAACAGCTCGCCGATGCGACCGTTCTCATACTCGCCGGTGCGCAGATAAACCTTGTGTCCGCCGACCACGGCCTTCTGGGTGTAGCCCTTGCGCCGGTTGGGCAGGCGGTGGCGTTCGGTCATCACCCGCTCGACAATGCGCTCGACGATGCGTTCGGCGCGGGCGGCGATCGGCTGGGCGGCGATGTCCTCGGCCGCCTCGGTCGCGTCCTCGCCGAAGATCGAGGCGAGCGGCTGTGACAGCTTGGAGCCGTCGCGGTAAAGGGCATTGGCCTTGAGGCCGAGCCGCCATGACAGGAGATAGGCTTCCTTGCAATTCTCGACCGTCGCCGCGTTGGGCATGTTGATGGTCTTGGAAATGGCGCCCGAGATGAACGGCTGCGAAGCCGCCATCATGTAAATATGGCTTTCGACCGACAGGTAGCGCTTACCGGTGCGCCCGCAAGGGTTGGCGCAGTCGAAGACCGACAGGTGCCCCGCCTTGAGATGCGGCGCTCCTTCGAGCGTCATCGAGCCGCAGCAATAGATGTTGGCGTCGTCGATTTCGGCCCGTGAGAAGCCGAGGGCGGCGAGCATGTCGAAGGTCACGTCGTCGAGCTGCGTCTTGGAGAAGCCGAGCGCGCGGACGCAGAAATCCTCGCCCAACGTCCATTTGTTGAAGGCAAACTTGATGTCGAAGGCCGCGCCGAGCGCGCTTTCGAGCGCCTGGATCTGCGCCTCGGCGAAGCCTTTGGCCTTGAGCGCGACATGGTCGATGCCTGGCGCGCCGGCCAGCGTGCCGCGGCCGACGGCATAGGCGACGATGTCGTTGATCTGGATCTGGCCGTAACCGAGGGTCTTGAGCGCCGCCGGCACTACCCGGTTGATGATCTTGAAATAGCCGCCGCCGGCCAGCTTCTTGAACTTGACCAGGGCGAAATCCGGTTCGATGCCGGTGGTGTCGCAATCCATCACCAGGCCGATCGTGCCGGTGGGCGCAATCACCGTCGCCTGGGCGTTGCGGTAACCATGCGCCTGGCCGAGGTCGAGCGCCCGGTCCCAAGCCCGCTTGGCGGCCTCGATCAGCCGCCCGTCGGGACAATGATCGGCGACCAGCGCCACCGGGGCGATGGTGAGATTCTCGTAACCCGATTTCTCGCCATAGGCGGCGCGGCGGTGGTTGCGGATGACCCGCAGCATATGGTCGCGGTTCGGACCGTAGCCGGGGAAGGGGCCCAGTTCCTCGGCCATCTCGGCCGAAGCGGCGAAGCTGACCCCGGTCATGATCGCCGAGATCGCGCCGCAGATGGCGCGCCCCTCGTCGCTGTCATAGGACAGGCCCATCGCCATCAGCAGGCCGCCGATATTGGCAAAGCCGAGGCCGAGGGTGCGGAACTCGTAGGAAAGCTCGGCGATCCGGCGCGACGGGAACTGAGCCATCAGCACCGAGATTTCGAGCGTCACGGTCCACAGCCGGCAGGCATGCTCGAAGCTCTCGATATCGAACGGGCTGCCGTCCTTGCGGAAGGCGAGCAGGTTGATCGAGGCGAGATTGCACGCCGTGTCGTCGAGGAACATGTATTCCGAGCACGGGTTGGAGGCGTTGATCCGCCCGCTCGCCGGGCAGGTGTGCCACTCGTTGATCGTCGTGTCATATTGCAGGCCCGGATCGGCTGAGGCCCAGGCAGCGTTGCCGATCTGCTCCCACAGATCGCGCGCCTTGACCGTCTTGTGGACCTTGCCATCGACGCGGCGGATCAGCTTCCAGTCGCCGTCGGCGAGGACGGCGTCGAGGAACTCGTTGGTGACGCGCACCGAGTTGTTGGAATTCTGGCCCGATACCGTGAGATAGGCTTCGGAATCCCAGTCGGTGTTGTAGGCTGGGAACTCGATATGGGTGTAGCCCTGGCGCGCGAACTGCATCACCCGTTGGATGTAGTTCTCGGGGATCATCGCCTTGCGCGCGGCGACGATCGCCGATTTGAGGGCGCGGTTCTGCTTGGGATCGTAACCGGCGTCGCCGAGACCGGCGTCGCAGGCGGCGAGGATCGCGTTCAGGTGCTTGCCGGCGAGCTTGGAGCCGGCGACCAGCGCCGCCACCTTCTGCTCCTCGACCACCTTCCAGTTGATGTACTGCTCGATATCGGGGTGATCGACATCGACCGTCACCATTTTGGCGGCGCGCCGCGTCGTGCCGCCCGACTTGATCGCGCCGGCGGCCCGGTCGCCGATCTTGAGGAAGCTCATCAGGCCCGACGATTTGCCGCCGCCCGAAAGCCTCTCGCTCTCGCCGCGCAGCTTGGAGAAATTCGAGCCGGTGCCCGAGCCGTATTTGAACAGGCGCGCCTCGCGCACCCACAAATCCATGATGCCGCCCTCGTTGACGAGGTCGTCCTCGACCGCCTGGATGAAGCAGGCATGGGGCTGCGGATGCTCGTAGGCTGAGCTCGACTGGGTCAGCTTGCCGGTGCGAAAATCGACGTAGTAATGGCCCTGGCCCGGCCCGTCGATGCCATAGGCCCAGTGCAGGCCGGTGTTGAACCATTGCGGGCTGTTGGGCGCCGCCATCTGCTTGGCCAGCATGTAGCGCATTTCGTCGAAATAGGCGCGGGCGTCGTCTTCGCTGTCGAAATAGCCGCCCTTCCAGCCCCAATAGGTCCAGGTGCCGGCCAGGCGGTCGAACACCTCCTTGGCCGATTCCTCGCCGCGCTGGCGGGTGTTGTCGGGCATCTCGGCGAGGGCGTCGGTGTCGGTGGTCTTGCGCCACAGCCAGCTCGGCACGTCGTTTTCCTCGACCGCCTTGAGCTTTACGGGCACGCCGCGTTTGCGGAAATACTTCTGGGCCAGCACATCGCAGGCGACCTGCGACCACTCGGCCGGGACCTCGATATTGCGCGCCTGGAAGACCACCGATCCGTCCGGATTGCGGATCTCGCTGTTGGTCTTGGTGAATTTGATGCTCGCGTACGCGTCACCGCCCGCCCGCGTGAATCGCCGCTCAATTCGCATGTCGTTTTCCCTCCGGCGTGGAATTTCTTGGTCTTGGGACCCCCGGGAGCCGGTTCGCTTCTCGGAGCGAATCATCCCCCATGCTTGCCTCCGGGACCCTCTGTATCTCGATACAAGATGCAGTGGATGGGGGCGAAGCTCGTAACAATATGTTGACCACAAGCCCTATGGGTCGGCAACTGGATTTTGCGGTGGCAGGGAAACTAACCAACTATATATTGTTTTTTCAATCTATTACCGGGTCAAATCAATCAGGCGTATGAGCTTGGCCGGAAGCGGAAGAGCACGATCGCAAAATGCTGCGCGTTTGAAATGTCTTACCCACGGCAGATTGCGAGGTGAGATGAAAATTTCGCACTGCAGCATGTGCTGCTTATTTTATTTCAAGCGGTCGCAGCCAGAGGTAAATTAGCCAGTAAGTTCTGTGGTTTGAGCCGGAGGCGTTGCTGCCCGTCGATGGCCAGACCCAGATAAACCGGGCGTCCGGCGATATCGGGGCGCATCACCGACGGGTTGGCGAACTCGAACCGGAAGAGGGATAGCACGCGGGCCAGCCGCTCCTCCTCGACATCGCGCCCGGCATAGAGGTCATTCATGATCGTGTTCGCCTCGGCATCGAGTCCGACGTGCCAGACCCAGCGCTCGTCGTGGATGCGGCTGACCGGGTGGATGGCGACTTCGATGGCGAGGAAGTGGCGCACCCAAGCCTCAAGGACGCGCGCCAGGGCGTCGAGTCCGCTACGCCCGAAGGTGAGGTCGAGCACGGTATCGTAACGCTCGTCGCGCCCCCAGTACTGGCCGGCATTGGCGTCGGTCAGCACGTCGAGCTCGATACTGCGTACCGGGGTGTTCGATTCGACCAGCAATTTACCGAGCGAACCCAAACCGCCCGAGGCGGCGTGCATCTCGATCGTTTCCTCGTCGGCGAGCATGATCGCCCCGTCATTGATCGTGGCCCGCTGCGGGCGGAAAAACAGCTCGGCGGCGCGCAGCCGTAGCGGGTCGCTCGCCCCGTCAAGAATGCGGCGCAGGATCACATGTACGAGCTGGTCGACGAATAGCGGCGGGACGGGCGCTGACGCGCCGCGGGTCTGGGCGCCGATAAACAGACCAAGATAAGCGTCCTCGACGGTTCCGGCGGCGACCAGCCGGTCGCGGAAGGCAAGCAGCAGCGTGTAGTTTTCCCGGACGTCGGGGTCGGCGATGGCGGCCAGCCGGTCGGCGGCCGCCGCGGCTTTCGGGTCGTCCAGCAATTCGGCATGCAGCTTGCGCTCGGCCGGGCAGGATTCGGCCACCGGCCTGACCTCGGGGCGCATGAAATAGGCGCGCAGGAAGCCATTGGTGACGGCGAGGCGGTTGGCGCCCGCCGTTTCGAGCAGATGGTAGCCGGATGAACGCCAGAAATCGGGCATCGTTTCCCCTTAAGCGGCCAGTATGGCCGGGTATCGGCCGCGGCGGGCCGGCGGCCCAATCTGGACGAGGGCCGCACGGTCATGCAATAGTCGCGCGAAATTTCCTCCGAGCCGCGAAGAACCATGACCATCGCAACACGGCTATATACTTGGCTTCGGGGCCAGCAGGTCGGGGCAGATGCCTTCGGCAACCGGTATTTCCGCGACCGAACCGGGGCGCGCCGGGCCGGCCGCGAAAAGCGCTGGGTTCTCTACAATGGCGAGGCGGAAGCCTCGAAAGTGACGCCGGAATGGCATGCCTGGCTGCATCATATCGTTGACGCGCCACCGCCGCCGGGCGGCCGCCCGGTGCGGGCATGGCAAAAATCCCATGTGCCGAACCTGACCGGAACCCCGGAGGCTTATCGTCCGCCGGGTCACGATTACCAGGGCGGCCGACGCGCCCGGGCGACCGGCGACTACGAGCCGTGGACGCCGTCTTAAGGCTGCCGGCTGAACATCGAAGCTCGATCCTAGGGGAACAGAAATGGGCAATAATCTCGTCGAAACCCTGATGGGCGCCGTGGTCCTCGTGGTCGCGGGGCTCTTCGTCGTCTTCGCCTATTCGACGACGTCGGTCCGGCCGGTGAGCGGCTACGAAGTTATCGCCAAGTTCGAGCGTATCGATGGCCTCAATCCGGGCAGCGACGTCCGGCTGTC
>JACQAF010000149.1 GCA_016195145.1 Rhodospirillales bacterium | reverse complement strand
TGTACGGGCTGAAGCTCGCCGGGCTCGGCCGCCGCGCGCGCGCCGAACGGGCGGCGGAGACGCTGGCCCGGCTCGGCCTGTCGGCGCTCGCCGACCGGCCGGCGCGCGTGCTGTCGATCGGCGAACAGCAGCGCCTTGCCCTTGCCCGCGCCTGGGCGCTCCGGCCCGAGGTGCTGTTCCTCGACGAGCCGACCGCCTCGCTCGACCCCACCTCGACCCGCGCGGTCGAGGAAATCATCGCCGCGATCCACGCCAGCGGCACGAAGATCGTCATGACCACGCATAATCTCGGCCAGGCGCGCCGCCTCGCCGACGAAATCCTGTTCCTCCATCGCGGCCGGCTGATCGAGCGCGCGCCGGCCGACGATTTCTTCGCCGCGCCCCGGACGCCCGAGGCCGCCGCTTTCGTCAAGGGAGAGCTGCCGTGGTAAACCGCCGCGCCGTCTTCGCCCTCCTGCTCGCGACGCTCGCCGCTTTCGCGACGACGGCGGCTGCCAGCGAGAAATTCATCGTCGTCGCCTCGACGACCTCGACCGAGCAATCGGGCCTGTTCGCCCATATCCTGCCGCTGTTCACTAGGAAAACCGGCATCGAGGTGCGGGTGGTGGCGCAAGGCACCGGCCAGGCCCTGCAGACCGGCATGCGCGGCGACGCCGACGTGTTGCTCGTCCACGCCAGGGCGCAGGAGCTGAAATTCGTCGCCGACGGTTACGGCATCGACCGCCGCGACGTGATGTATAACGATTTCGTGATCATCGGACCGAAGGGCGACCCGGCCGGCGTCGGAGGAATGAAAGACGTCGCCGCGGCGATGCAGAAGATTTCGGCGACGAAGGCGCCGTTCGTCTCGCGCGGCGACGAGAGCGGCACGTACATCGCCGAGCTCAAGCTGTGGCGGCTCGCCCGCGTTGATATCGCGGCGGCGCGCGGGCCGTGGTACCGCGAGACCGGCTCGGGCATGGGGCCCGCCCTCAACACCGCCGCGGCGATGGACGCCTATATCCTCGCCGACCGGGGAACATGGCTCAATTTCAGGAACCGCGGCGATCTTGCCATCCTGGTCGAGGGCGATACCCGCCTGTTCAACCAGTATGGCGCGATGCTGGTCAACCCGGCCAGGCACCCGCACGTGAAAAAGGAGCTGGGTCTGGCGTTCATCGGCTGGCTCACCTCGCCCGAGGGCCAGCGCGCCATCGCCGATTACAAGATCGGCGGCGAGCAGCTTTTCTTCCCCGATTACCGGCGGGCCGGCAGCTAGGCGTTCAGGCGTTATAGACGACGCGGCCGAGATTGCCGATGTCGTAGCCGCCGAGCTCGGCCGCGCGGGCAACGAAGGCCGGCTGGCGAGCGAAGGCGAGCAGCTTCTGCGCCGGCGGCTCGAAATAGTCGCGCCGGCGCAGGACGAGATCGAAGCGCTCTCTGTGCAACGGCACGAAATCGAGGCGAAACTGGCGCGCGACGGCGCGCACCGCCAGCCCGGCATCCGCCTTGCCGTCGGCGACTGCCTGGGCAAGATCGGTCTCGTTCATCGCCGGCGGCGCGATCACTTCGAGATCGGCAAGCTTGACTCCGGCCTCGGACAGGAGATGGATCAACAGCATCTGGCTGCCCGCCTCGTGCTGGCGCAGGACGACCCGCGCTTTTTTGTCGCGCAGCGCCCGCAAGCTGTCGAGGCCGCGCGGATTGCCCCCGGCGACGACCAGCCCCTGCTCCCGCTGCGCCCATTCGACCGCAACCACGTTCTGGCCGCAGAGCGACTGCCGGATGAGCGGCAGGTTGTATTCGCCGCTGTCGCTGTCGAGCACATGGATGGCGCCGACCATCGCCTCGCGTCGGGCCAGGCGCTCGACCCCGTCGAGGCTGCCGCCGGGCAGGAGCGCCAATCCGCAACGCGATTCCCGCACCGCCCAGTCGAGCAGCGGATCGTGGCTCCCCGCGACGACCAGGGCCGAGGGCCGCACATCGGCCCCGGTTTCGGCGTATTCGGTGTTCTGGGCGACCCACAGGTCGATCAGCTGCCTGGGGAACAACCATTTGCCGGTGACGCGCGAACAGGGAATCTTTTTCGCGCGCACGAGGTCATAGACCTTGCGCTCCTTGATGCGCAGATAATCGGCGACTTCCCGCGTGTTCATCATCTCGCGCGCCAAATCCGCTCTCCCTCGTCTCCTTCTTCCCGGCGCTTGCGGCCCACCGGTTTTGCCGCCCAGTATAAGCGCCGAGCTGCGGCCGCGTCTTCCCCTTACGAGGCGGGCGGCGGCCGTTTTCCGGAACGCGCTCAGAATCGGCTTGCACCCCTATACGGGGTTTGCCACAACTCGGGGCGGGGAGAGCGAGCAGCGCGAAGAACAACCGGAAAACGGGCGCGCCAGGAAACGCGGGAGAGCATGGAGCTCAACGGCAGAAAAGTTCTCGTCTGCGATTGCAACGGGACGATGGCGCTCGATGGCAAGGCGCTGTCGCGCGCCTGCGGCGGCATGGGTGCGGTCGACGTCAACACGCTGCTCTGCCGCACCCAGATCGGCAATTTCGAGGCGGCGATGTCGGAAGGTCGCCCGGTCCTCGTCGCCTGCACCCAGGAAGCGCCGTTCTTCGCCGAGGTTCGCGCCGAGGTCGGCGTCGACGTCGACCTGCATTTCACCAATATCCGCGAGCGCGCCGGCTGGTCGGCCGAGGGCGAGCGCGCCATGCCGAAAATCGCCGCCCTGATCGCCGAGGCCGCGCTCAACATCCCCTCGACCCCGGCGGTGACCCTCAAATCCGCCGGCGTGGCGCTGGTCTATGGCCGCGACGATGCGGCGATCGCGGCGGCCAAGCAGCTCTCCGACCGGCTCGATTGCACGGTGCTGCTGAGCAAGCCCGGCGATGTCGCTCCGCCGCGGCTGACCGACGTGCCGGTGTTCAAGGGCACGGTCGCCGCCGCCAAGGGGCATCTCGGCGCGTTCGAGATCACGGTCAACGACTATGCGCCGGCCTCGCCGTCGTCGCGCGCGCGCCTCGAATTTTCCCCGCCGCGCGACGGCGCCGCGTCCAAATGCGACCTGATCCTCGACCTGACCGGCGGTGCGCCATTGTTTCCCGCGCCGGAAAAACGCGACGGCTATTTCCGCCCCGATCCGGGCGATCCGGCGGCGGTGCAAAAAGCCCTGTTCGACATGGTCGAGATGGTCGGCGAATTCGAGAAGCCGCGCTATGTCCGCTACGACGCGGCGTTGTGCGCGCATAGCCGCAACCGCAAGACTGGCTGCACGCGCTGCCTCGACGTCTGCCCGACCGGCGCCATCGCGCCCGACGGCGACCATGTGGCGATCGATCCGTTCGTTTGCGCCGGTTGCGGCAGCTGCGCCAGCGTCTGCCCGACCGGCGCCGCCACCTATGCATTGCCGCCGCAGGAAGCGGTGTTCGAGCGCCTGCGCACCATTCTGTCAACCCATGCGCGGGCTGGCGGGACAGCGCCGATGCTCCTCGTTCACGACGGCCGGCACGGCGAAGAAATGATCTCGCTGATCGCCCGTCACGGGCGCGGCCTGCCGGCGCGCGTTATTCCCTTCGCGGTCAACGAGACAACCCAGATCGGGTTCGATTTCTTCGCCGTGGCCCTGGCCTTTGGTGCATCCCAAGTCCGGGTTCTCGCCGATCCGCGCAAACGTGACGAGATCGCCGGACTCGCCGCGCAGGTCGGCCTCGCCGAAGCGGCCTTGAGCGGCCTTGGGTACAGCGAGGGACGGGTTTCGGTCATCGACGCCGCCGATCCCGAGGCCGTCGAGGCCGAGCTTTACGCCACCCCCGCCGCCGCCGCGCCGCGCGCCGGCAGCTTCCTGCCAATGGGCGGCAAGCGCAGCGTGACCATGCTCGCCCTGCGTCATCTGCGCGATGCGTCAGCGGCGCCGGTCGATATCCTGCCGCTCGCCGCCGGCTCGCCCTTCGGCACGCTCGATATCGATGTCGCCGGCTGCACGCTCTGTCTCGCCTGCGTCGGCGCGTGCCCGACCGGGGCGCTGATCGACAATCCCGACTGGCCGATGCTGCGTTTCGTCGAAGACGCCTGCGTGCAATGCGGCCTGTGCAAGGCGACCTGCCCGGAAAAGGTTATCGCGCTGCGCCCGCGCCTCAATTTTACCGACGACGCCCGCACGCCGGCAACCGTGAAGGAAGAAGAGCCGGCGCATTGCGTACGCTGCGGCAAGGCGTTCGGCACGCGCAGCGCGATCGATCGGGTGATCGGCAAGCTCGCCGGCAAGCACTGGATGTTCCAGCAGCAGGACATCGTCGATCGGATCCGGATGTGCGAAGATTGCCGCCTCATCGCACAGGCCGAAACCGCCATCGATCCGTTCGCCGGCCCGCCGCGCCCGCTGCCGCGGACGACCGAGGATTACCTCCGCGAACGCGACATCGAAAACGCGCGAAAAACGCCGGCGCGGAAGGGCGAATCCTGACCCGTTGAGCGCCGGCTGGTCGCGCGATCCGGCGGCGGCCGAGACATTGCCTTTTCTGCCTGAAACGTGCGATCCTTGGTCGATAAACGGGCTGGAAATCGACCGGCCGGATCGCGACAAGGAAAGACTGGGCGAGGCGCAATGTCGGAACTGGCGGTCATGGCGAAGCCGGGCAGCACCCCGTTGATCGATCCGTATCAGCGGAAGATCACGTATCTGCGCGTATCGGTGACCGATCGCTGCGATTTTCGCTGCGTCTACTGTATGGCCGAGGACATGACCTTTCTGCCCAAGGCGGAAATCCTGTCGCTCGAGGAACTCGACCGGCTGTGCTCGGCCTTCGTGCGCATGGGCGTGCGCAAGCTGCGTTTGACCGGCGGCGAGCCGCTGGTCCGCCGCAACATCATGAGCCTGTTCCGCGCCCTCGGCCGCCACGTCGAGGCCGGCGATCTCGACGAACTGACGGTGACCACCAATGGCAGCCAGCTCGCCAAATATGCGGCCGAGCTGCGCGACGCCGGCGTGCGCCGGATCAACGTCTCGCTCGATACGCTCGACCCGGCGAAATTCGCCGCGATCACCCGCTGGGGCAAGCTCGCCCAGGTGCTCGACGGTCTTGCCGCCGCCAAGGCGGCGGGCCTGGCAGTCAAGATCAACGCCGTCGCCCTCAAAGGCGTCAACGAAGACGAATTCGACCGCATGGTCGCGTGGTGCGGCGACGAGGGCTTCGATCTCACCATCATCGAGGTCATGCCGATGGGCGATATCGGGCCCGACCGGCTCGACCAGTATCTGCCGCTGTCGCTGGTGCGCGCGCGCCTGGCGCAAAAATGGCGGCTGGAGGAAAGCGCCTACCGTTCCGGCGGGCCGGCGCGCTATTTCACGATCGGAGAAACCGGCCGGCGGCTCGGCTTCATCACGCCGCTCACCCATAATTTCTGCGAATCGTGCAACCGGGTGCGCCTGACCTGCACCGGGACCCTTTATATGTGCCTCGGGCAGGAAGATGCGGCTGATTTGCGCGACCCGTTGCGCGCCAGCGAGGGCGATGAAGCGCTCGACGCGGCAATCCGCGAGGCGATCGGCCGCAAGCCCAAGGGGCATGATTTTATCATCGATCGGCGCCATCGCGGGCCGGCCGTCCCGCGGCATATGAGCGTGACCGGCGGTTGACGATCCGGCGGCCCGGCGCCGCCCGCGGGCTGGAAATGCCGCTGGCCGACCCAATATTATTGACTGACTCAACCGATTGGCGGCGAAGCGGCAATGCCTGCGCCCATTAACGACCCCTCCGCGTTCGATCCGGATGTCCGGCGCGGCGCCCTGCTTTCCGCGGTCTTCCATTCCGGGATGATCGCGGTGCTGATCTTTGGCCTGCCGCTCTTCCGGCTCGCCGACGACGAACCGGACGATCCCATCGAACCGGTGGTTGAAGTTCTGCTGTTCGGCAAGGGCGAGGAATCCGCCGTCGCCCCGTCCGAAGGATTGGTCGATATCGGCACCGGACAGACGCGCTCCGGCCAATCGGCGCGAGCCCCCGGGCAAAAGCAACCGGCCGTAGCCGAAACACGGCAAAAAGTGGCGGAAACCGGCGAGCAAGCGCCCACCCGCACCGTCGAAGAGGAATCGCGTACCCCAAGCCGTACGTCGACCGCGCCGACAAAGGCCGCCCCCCAGACCGGTCGCGCCGGCCAGACGCCCGAGCCCGAAACGACGCCCGATCCGACACAGCAACAAGCGGCCAGCGATTCCGCCCGCGCTGCCAATCGAGGCGAAACCGAATCGCCGCCCCTGCCACGCCCGCCGCCGCCAGCGCCACGCGAAAATACGGCCCAGCTGACCGCCGCCGATGCCCCGTCGCCCCCCAGCGACACGCCGCGCCCGGATACGCCGCGCACCGATACACAATCCCAAAAGCCAGCGCCGGGAATCGCGGAAACGGCTGCCCGGCCACCGAGACCCGATATGCCCGCGACGCCTGCGCCTACTCAAAGCGCGCCCCCGGCCGCCGCCCGCAACCCCAACCCGGCGGCCGGTACGCCGGAAGCGGCTCAAACTGCGCCCCCGAACGCATCGCCGTCCGCGCCAGCGCCGACACCCGGGCAGACCGTCGCCGTGGCAGATCCGTCCGGTGCGCCGCAAAAAGCCACCGCTGCCGATGCGGATAATTCGCTCCAGCAACCGCCGACGTCAGCGACACAGGCTTCTGCGGCACAGAGCAAAGAAACTCGGGCGCCTGTAACCCCGGCGCCAGCCGCACAGTCCGCTGCGGCTCAGACATCCGCCACTCAGGTCTCGGCCTTTGCGCCGCCTATCGTCCCGTTCTCTACGCCGACCACAACCGACACAGTCACGCCGGCAAACGTTCCGCCGCCTGCCGCCGTGCGTCCGGCGACGACCCCCACGTCGGAACGTCCGCCATCGAACACCGTCGCGCAACAAGCGCCCGTCGCGGCTCAAGTTACGTCGCCGGCCGCGCCGCCGGCTATCGACCGGGCGCAAGCCGTCGCACAAGCCTCGGGAAAAAATCCACCGCCGCCGACAAACGCCAACCCGCCCTCCGCCGAAACGACCGCGCCAACGCAAACGTCGCCGGCCCAGGCTCCGGCGACGCAGGCCCCGCCGGCCTTCCCGGCCAAACCGCCGCCGCCGCCCACCGCGCCACGCACCGACCGCATCGCCTGGCTGCTCGACGAGGTCGCCAATCTCGATCCGGTACTTGAACGCGTGCGCACCGCGCAACCCAATGCATCCGGCGCCCCCGCTGACGCCCGCCAGGCCGAGCTTATCCAGCGCCTGCGCGCCAATGCAGAGCAGGGATATCAATCGGCCCAGTTCGCGCTCGGCGTTCGTCTCCTGCTCGGCGAGGGCCTGCCGGCCAACCAGGAGCGCGGCGAGGCGTGGATACGGCGTTCAGCCGAACGCGGCTATGCGCCGGCCCAGCTGATGATGGGATACCACGCGGCCGAAGGCCGCAAGCTGACCCAACCCGATCTTGGCGAAGCGTTTCGCTGGTGGAGCCTCGCCGCCGCGCGCGGCAACGTGGCGGCGAAGACCGGCCTGCCCGTTCTTGAAGACATTGCGCCGGCGGAAGAAGTCCGCATCGCCCGGCGCGAGGCGCAACGCATCGACCTGTTCCTGTCGACCAATATCGTCCAGCAGCAGGCCCCCGGCGAACGCAAGCCGCTCGAAGCGCAACTCAGCGAGGCGGCAGCCGAAGGCAGCCTTGCCGCGGTCCAGAGCGCATTGGCGCGCGGCGCCGACGTCAATGGCACCGATACCGCCGGCCGCACGGCGATGATCAACGCCGCGTGGCGTGGCCGCACGGAGATCGTCGACCTGTTGCTGCTCCACGGCGCCGAGACCGATTTCCCCGACGGCGAAGGCAAAACCTCTTTAACTTGGGCCGCCAGCAACGGACATGCCTCCGTGATCCGGCAATTGCTCGAATCCGGAGCCGAGGTCGATCATGCGGATTCCGAAGGCCGCACGCCGCTGATCCGCGCGGCATGGAACGGTTATGCCGAAATCGTCAAGGCCCTGCTCGACCGCGGCGCCGATCCGCGCGTCGTCGACCGCGAGGGTCAGACAGCGAGGGATTATGCATTGAAGTTCAACCGGACAGAGATCATCCGGCTTCTCGCTCGCTCGCCCATGGCACGCCGATCTTCGGCATGCATCGCGGCACCGTCGGTTTCCTGCTCAACGAATACCGCGACGACGACCTGTTCGCGCGCCTCGCCGCTGCCGTCCGGGTGACGCTGCATCCGCTGCGCATGGAGGCATGGACACGCGACGGGAAGCGAAGCACCGCGCTGGCCATCAACGAGGCGTCGCTGCTGCGCCAGCAGCGCCAGGCGGCGAAGATCCGTATCGCCATCGACGGAATCCTGCGCCTTGACGAGTTGGTATGCGACGGAATCATGGTGGCGACGCCCGCCGGCAGCACGGCCTATAACCTGTCGGCCCACGGGCCGATCGTCCCGCTGGGGGCCGGGCTGCTCGCCCTGACGCCGATCAGCGCCTTCCGGCCGCGTCGCTGGCGCGGCGCGCTTTTGCCGCACACGGCCAAGGTCGGCTTCGAGATTCTGGAAGCCGACAAACGCCCGGTCAGCGCCACCGCCGACGCGGTCGAGATGCGCGACGTCGTGCGCGTCGAGGTATGCGAGGACCGGGCGGTGTCGCTGCATCTGCTCTTCGATCCCGAGCATAACCTCGAAGAACGCATCCTCAAGGAACAGTTCGCGCCTTAGGGAGCCGCGCAGCCGGGTTCAGGCCAGCGCGGCCCGCGCATAGCCGGCGAGAAACCCGATCAGCCTCGACATGTCAGCCTGCAGTTTGTCGAAGCCGGCATTGGGCTCGCGCGTCCGTTCGTCCATGTAGAGCTTGCGGTTGATCTCGATTTGCAACGACTGCCGGCGGGCCGGCGGGTCGGCGTAACGGCGGACGATCTCGGCCCCCTTATAGGGATCGTTGATCTTTACCGC
This sequence comes from Rhodospirillales bacterium, assembly GCA_016195145.1. Lineage (GTDB taxonomy): Bacteria > Pseudomonadota > Alphaproteobacteria > CACIAM-22H2 > CACIAM-22H2 > JACQAF01. Next base: position 1,326 of record JACQAF010000149.1, on the reverse strand, counting down.
ATATCCCATCTCGCGCAGCCGATGGGCGACGAGGTCGGTGAAGATCGGGCCGCAGGTCGTCCCGTCGCGGTCGCCAAGCACGAAATCGGGCCGCTCGACCGGCCCGTCCTCGGTCATCGCGCTGCCGCGCGAGGCCATCGAATGGCAGTTGATGTGCCAGACGACGCCGAAGCGCGCGTGCAGGGCGTCGACGATGCGGGCGAGTTCGTCATGATAGGGAAGATAGCAATTCTCGATCCGCGCCCGCACCTCGGCGACCGTCAGCTTGCGGTCGTAGACCGGAACGTTCGGCTGGGCGAGGCGCCGGATCAATCCGATGCCAAGCTTGCTTTTCGGGCCTGGCTTGGCCGTCCCCGGCCACGCGGCGTCGAGAAGCTCGGGATCGATATCCCTCAGATCGCGGTTGACGTCGATATAGCTGCGCGGGAACAGCGCCGCCAGCAGCGTCGCCCCGTTGTCTGGCGCGGCGGCGAACAGTCGGTCGACATGCGTGTCTTCGGCGCTGCGCAGCGTCTGAAGCGGCGCGACGAAGCCGAAATCGGGCGGATAATCGGTGCCGCTATGCGGCGAGTCGAAAACCAACGGCACTGGCGTCGTGGTCGGGTCGCTGCGCCGGATCGCCGGGCGGCCATTAAGCGGCGGTGCGTCAGTCATCGTTTGCCCTTGCTGCGTCTTTCCTTTTTCTCGATCCGCGCCAGCTGACGCAGCGCCGCCTTGCTCAGCTTCGGATCGATCGGCGGCGGTTTCAGCTTCATGCCGCGCGCCAATGCGCCGACGATGCAACGCAACGCCTCGACCCGGCCGTACCATTTCTGATTTCCGGCGATCGCCGTCCACGGCGCATGGGCGGTCGAAGTGCGGTCTAGCATGTCGTGCGCCGCATCCACGTAATCGTCCCAGCGTTCATGGGCGCGCAGATCGGCCGCGGTCAGTTTCCAGCGTTTATAAGGATTGCCGAGGCGTTCGGCGAAGCGGCGCAACTGTTCGTCGCGCGTGATGTGCAAGAACAGTTTGACGATCCGCACGCCGTCGTCGGTCAACATTTTCTCGAAAGCGTTGATCTCGTCATAAGCGCGCCGCCATACCCGCTTGTCGGCGAGGCCTTCGACCCGCTCGACCAGGACGCGCCCGTACCACGAGCGGTCGAAGATGGCGAGCGTGCCCGGCGCCGGCAGCTTGGCCCAGAAGCGGTGAAGATAATGCCGCCCTTCTTCGTGCGCATCGGGTGGGCCGATCGACCATACCTTTACGCCGCGCGGGTCGAGCGGCTCGACCAGCCGGCGGATCATTCCGCCTTTGCCGGCGGCGTCCCAGCCCTCGACCACG
>JACQAF010000142.1 GCA_016195145.1 Rhodospirillales bacterium | reverse complement strand
TCGATCCTGGGCGCGATCAACTTCATCACCACCATCTTCAACATGCGCGCCCCCGGCATGACCATGCACCGCATGCCGCTGTTCATCTGGGCGATGCTGGTAACCGCGTTCCTGCTGGTCCTGTCGCTGCCCGTCCTCGCCGGCGCGATCACCATGCTACTGACCGACATCAATTTCGGCACCGCCTTCTTCAACCCCGCCGGCGGCGGCGATCCGGTGCTGTTCCTGCACCTGTTCTGGTTTTTCGGCCACCCCGAAGTCTACATCATGATCCTGCCGGCCTTCGGCATCATCAGCCAGGTCATCTCCACCTTCTCGCGCAAGCCGGTGTTCGGCTATCTCGGCATGGCCTATGCGATGGTGGCGATCGGCGTGATCGGCTTCGTCGTCTGGGCGCACCACATGTATACGGTCGGCCTCGATGTCGACACGCGGGCCTATTTCACCGCCGCGACGATGGTCATCGCCGTGCCCACCGGCATCAAGATCTTCTCGTGGATCGCGACGATGTGGGGCGGCTCGCTCGATTTCCGCACCCCGATGCTGTGGGCGATCGGCCTTCTGTTCCTGTTCACCGTCGGCGGCGTCACCGGCGTCGTGCTCGCCAACGCGGGCGCGGACGTTGCGCTCCACAACACCTATTACGTGGTTGCGCATTTCCACTATGTGCTGAGCCTCGGCGCGGTGTTCGGCATCTTCGCCGGCTTCTATTACTGGTTCGGCAAGATGTCGGGGCGCGAAATCCCGGAATGGGCGGGCCAGCTGCATTTCTGGACGACCTTCATCGGCGTCAACCTGACCTTCTTCCCACAGCACTTCCTCGGCCTCGCCGGCATGCCGCGCCGCATTCCCGACTATCCGGATGCGTTCGCCGGCTGGAACTATGTGTCCTCGATCGGCGCGTATATCGCCTTCGCCTCGACGCTGTTCTTCGTCGTCGTCGTGATATGGGCGCTGGCCGCGGGCCGCAAGGCGGCCGCCAATCCGTGGGGCGAGGGTGCCACGACGCTGGAGTGGATGCATTCCTCGCCGCCGCCGTTCCACACCTACGAGGAGCTGCCGAAGATCGCGGCCGAAGCCCGGCACTGAAACCGGGGCTTAGACGGCCGCAGGGCGCGAGCTTGGCGACGTGAGCATGCAGATGTCCGACAGCAGCATCGATATGAATGCCGCGATGGCCGGCGTGCCGGCGGCGGGCGTGGGCGACTTCGTCGCCCTGCTCAAGCCGCGGGTGATGAGCCTGGTGGTGTTCACGGCCTTCGCCGGCCTGGTCGTGGCGCCGGGCGGCCTGCATCCCGTGCTGGCGGCGATTGCAATCCTGTGTGTCGCGGTCGGTGCCGGCGCTGCCGGGGCGATCAACATGTGGTACGACCGCGATATCGACGCCCTGATGTCGCGCACCCGCGAGCGGCCGATCCCCGCCGGGCGCATGGACCCCGCCGAAGCGCTGGCGTTCGGCGTCGTGCTGGGGATCGGCTCGGTCGTCGTCATGGCGCTGGCGGTGAACCTTGCCGCCGCGGCGCTGCTGGCGTTATCGATCCTGTTTTATGTTTTCGTCTATACGGTGTGGCTCAAGCGGCGCACGCCGCAGAACATCGTCATCGGCGGAGCGGCGGGCGCCTTTCCGCCGATGATCGGCTGGGCGGCGGTGACCGGCGACGTATCTTTCGCTTCGGTCGCGCTGTTCGCGATTATCTTCATGTGGACGCCGCCGCATTTCTGGGCGCTGGCGCTGTTCCGCTCCGGCGAGTACGCCAAGGCCGGCGTGCCGATGCTGCCGGTGGTGTCGGGCGCGGCCGAAACGCGCCGCCAGATCCTGCTTTATGCCGTGGCGCTGGCGCCGCTCGGGCTGGCTCCGTGGGCGCTCGGCATCGCCGGGCCGCTTTATGCAGCCGGCGCGGCCGTGCTCGGCCTTGCCTTCGTTGCTGGCGCGCTGGTGCTGTGGCGCGAGCCTAGCGAGATCGCGGCCAAGCGGCTGTTCGGCTTTTCAATCGTCTATCTGTTCCTCCTGTTCGCGCTGCTCATCGTCGATCACGCGCCGCAGGCAGTGTCATGAGGGAGGCGGCGATGGCGCTTGACGATCTGCAACGCCGCCGGCGGGCCAAGAATCTGGCCGTCGGCCTGGTTGTCGCCGGGCTGTGCGTCCTCTTTTATCTGATCACCATCGTTCGCATGGGTGGGGTCTGAGATGGCGGCACCCGCGTCCCGGCCGGCCAACCGACGCCTGGCGATGATCATCGCCGGGACGGCGGTCGGCATGCTCGGCATGGCCTACGCGGCAGTGCCTCTTTACACCCTGTTCTGCCAGGTGACCGGCTTCGGCGGGACGACGCAGCGCGCGACCGAGGCGCCGGCAAGAATCGGCGAGCGGATGATGACCGTCCGCTTCGACGCCAATGTTGCAGGCAGCGACCTGCCATGGAGCTTCGCGCCGGCGCAGCGCGAAGTGAAGGTTCATGTCGGCGAGGAAAAGCTGATCTATTACCGCGCGACGAATCGCAGCGCGATCGCCACCACCGGCACGGCCACCTTCAACGTGACGCCGAACAAGGCGGGGATCTATTTCGACAAGGTCGCCTGCTTCTGCTTCACCGAACAGCGCCTCGAGGCGGGCGAATCGCTCGACATGCCGGTGTCGTTCTTCATCGATCCGAAGATCGTCGACGACCCGAACCTGCGCGACGTCAACACCATCACTCTTTCCTACACATTCTTCCGCGCGAAGGACGACCTCAAGAAGCCGGATCTGGCTGCCGCGCCCCAGCGGAGCCAGACGGTCAACTGACGGAATTAAACGACCGGGCGCGCCGGGGCGCGGCCCTTCGAGCCAGTCAAGGAGCAGAACAACATGGCGCAGACCACCACCGGATCCGGGATCAAGCAGCCCTATCATCTCGTCGAGCCTAGCCCGTGGCCGATCATCGGCGCGGTGGCCGCGTTCGTTCTCGCTATCGGGGCGCTGTCCTACATGTACCCTGAAATGTTCGGCGACGCGCTCGAGCCGAAGCTCAAGGCGCTCGGCATCTGGAAGGTGCTGATCGGCGTCGTGCTGGTGCTGTTCACCATGGCCGGCTGGTGGGGCCAGGTGATCAAGGAATCGCGCACCCCCGGCGTGCACTCGGCGGTGGTCCGGCTCGGCCTGCGCTATGGCATGTTCCTGTTCATCGCCTCCGAGGTGATGTTCTTCGTCGCCTTCTTCTGGGCCTTCTTCCACTTCTCGCTCTTCCCCGAGCATACGGTCGGCGGCGTGTGGCCGCCCAAGGATGTCGTGCCGTTCGACGCCTGGGACCTGCCGTTCCTCAATACCCTGATCTTGCTTACCTCGGGAGCCACGGTCACCTGGGCCCATCATGCGCTGCGCGAGCAGAACCGGCCGCACCTGATTTACGGCCTGGCGCTGACCGTCGCGCTCGGCCTCGCCTTTACGGCCTTGCAGGCCTACGAATACAGCCATGCGGCCTTCGGTTTCACCGGCGGGATCTATCCCTCGACTTTCTTCATGGCGACCGGGTTCCACGGCTTCCACGTCATCGTCGGCACCATCTTCCTGTCGGTGTGTCTCGGCCGGGCGATGAAGGGCCATTTCACGCCCGAACGCCATTTCGGCTTCGAGGCGGCGGCGTGGTACTGGCATTTCGTCGACGTCGTCTGGCTGTTTCTGTTTTGCGTCATCTACTGGTGGGGTTCGGCCGGCGCGGTCGTCGGGTGATCCGCGCGGCCCGCAGATGACGGCGCCCGGCCCGGTATCGCCGTTCCGGGCGGGGATGCGTTGCCGTTGTCCGCGCTGCGGCGAGGGGCCGCTATTCGACGGCCTGCTCGCGGTGCGCAAGACCTGCCGGGTCTGCGGGCTCGACCTTGCGGCCCAGGATTCGGGCGACGGCCCGACGGTCTTCGTCATCCTCATCCTGGGCTTCGTCGTCGTCGGTCTGGTGCTGCTGGTCGAGACGAAGTTCGCGCCGCCGATCTGGGTCCATGCGGCGATCTGGCCGGCGGTGATTTTCGGCGGCGCTATCGCCATGCTGCGCCCGTTGAAGGCGACGATGATCGCCCTCCAGTTCCGCCATCGTGCCGGTGATTTCCATGCTCCTGACTGAACTCGGCCGCGCCTTCCGCGATTTCCGGCCAGGCTTCTGGCCGACCGCGATGACGGCGGTTGGGGTTGCGGTGCTGGTCGGCCTCGGCACCTGGCAGGTCGTCCGCCTGGTCGAAAAGAATGCGATCAACGCCCACCGCGCGGCGCAGGCCACGGGCCCGGCGATCGATCTTCCCGCCGCCATCTCCGATCCCGAAGCGCTCGATTTCCGGCGCGTCCGGTTGGTCGGCCGTTTCGACCACGCGCGGGAACTGCATCTTGCCTGCCGCTCGCAGCGCGGCAACGACGGCATCTGCCCGGTGACGCCGCTGCTGCGCGCCGACGGCCCGCCGGTGCTGGTCAATCGCGGTTGGGTCCCGTCCCGATTCAGGGATCCGGCGGCCCGCGCAGCCGGGCAGGTCGGGGGGACGGTAACGATCGAGGGCATCCTGCGCACCGAGCCGCGCCGCGGCTGGCTGATGCCTGACAACGACCCGGTGCGCAATGTCTGGCTATGGTTCGACCTGCCGGCGATGGCGCGCGCCGCCGGCGTACCCGGCGCGGCGCCGTTCTATGTCGAAGCGGGGCCGGCGCCCAATCCCGGCGGCTATCCGCTCGGCGGGCAGACAATGGTCGAGCTGCCGAACAACCATCTCCAATACGCGATCACCTGGTACGCTCTCGCCATCGTTCTGCTCGTGATCTATGTTATGTCGCAGCGCGTGCGGCCCGCAGGTCCCCGCGCCTGAACCGGAGCGGATAAGGACAGGCCCATGACGCCCGCTATGCCCGCCGCACGTCTCGCGGCGTCTTCGAGTTATACGCAGCTTGAACGGCGTTTCGAGCGCATCGCGCTGATCGGCGACGCCATCGGCATGCTGCAATGGGACATGGAGGCGATGATGCCGGACGGCGGAGCGGCCGTGCGCGGCGACCAGCTGGCGACGCTTAAGGTCGTCGCCCATGAGCTGCTGACCGACCGGGCGACGGGCGATCTCCTCGCCGCGGCGGAGGGGGAGCGCGACCTCGACGCCTGGCAGCGGGCGAATTTGCGCGAAATGCGGCGCGCATGGCGGCACGCGACCGCCGTGCCGGCCGATCTGGTCGGCGCCCTGTCCAAGGCGGTGTCGGAGTGCGAAATGCTCTGGCGCGCGGCGCGGCCGGCGAACGATTTCAAGGGGCTGTTGCCGTCGCTCGGCCGCGTCCTCGGCCTTACGCGCGAGGTGGCGACGGCCAAGGCGTCGGCGTTCGGCGTCGGGCCGTACGATGCGCTGCTCGACGAATACGAGCCGGGCGGCTCGGCGGCCGAGATCGCCGGCATTTTCGACGGCCTCGCTGGGTTCCTGCCCGAATTCATCGATCGCGTTATCGCCCGTCAGGCGCGCGAGCCCGCGCCGCCGCCGCCCACCGGCCCGTTCCCGGCCGAGAAGCAGAAGGCGCTGGCGGTCCGGCTGATGGCCGCGCTCGGCTTCGATTTCGCCCATGGCCGGCTCGACACCAGCCACCATCCGTTCTGCGGCGGGGTGCCCGACGATGTGCGCATCACCACGCGATGGGACGAAGGCGATTTCCTCTCCGGCCTGATGGGCGTGCTGCACGAAACCGGGCATGCGCTGTACGAGCGCGGCCTGCCGGCGCGCTGGCGGCATCAGCCGGTCGGCCAGGCGCGCGGCATGAGCCTGCACGAAAGTCAGTCCCTGCTGGTCGAGATGCAGGCCTGCCGGTCGCGCGAGT
>JACQAF010000141.1 GCA_016195145.1 Rhodospirillales bacterium | reverse complement strand
GGCGTTCATCGTCAACACCAAGATGATGCCGCTCGACAAGGCGCCCAAAAACTGGACCGATCTCGCGAAACCCGAATTCAAGGGCAAGATCCTGATGGCCAACCCGGCGCAATCGGGGTCGGCATATTCACAGATGCACCAGATTCTGATGCTTTATGGCTGGGACGTGATGGCGAAGATAATCCAGAACACCACGTTTGTAACCAGCTCCAAGCTTGCCTATCAGAATGTCGCCAAGGGCGAGTTCCCCGTCGGCCTGACTAGCGAATTCAACATCCTTGTCATGAAGAACGAGGGCTTCCCGGTCGAGGCGATCTATCCCGCCGACGGCACGGCCCTGATCATCGATGCCAACGGGATCATCAAGGGCGGCCCCAATCCCGAGAACGCCCGGAAGTTCCTCGATTTCATCAGCTCGAAACAAGCTCATGCGATCCTGGTCGATCTGGACAAACGGCGTTCCGCCCGGCTCGACACAGCGCCGCCGGCCGGTCTTCCCGCGATCAAGGACCTGAAGACCTTCGCCTACGATTCCGCGGGCGCCGCATCGATGCGTAAGGAGAACTTGGAGAAATTCGACAAACTTTTCTCCGCCAAGTGACCGTAGCGGGATGGCGGGATATGTCGAATCGTCTCCCGCCATCCCGACGATTTGGCGGATCGCCGTGAAGCGCCGTCGATGCGCCTCCGAAACTGACAATGTGTCGCCGCGATCGCGGTCCGGCGCGATTAACTGGATTGAATGCCCGTGCCGACCAACAGCCTGATTGTCAAACATCTCACCAAGCGTTTCGGATCTCCTGCCGGCGACATCGTCGCCGTCGACGACGTATCGTTCGAGGTCGGCCCCAGCGAGTTTTTCACCATGCTCGGGCCGTCCGGATGCGGCAAAACAACGACGCTGCGCATGGTCGCCGGACTCGAGACGGCGACGGGTGGTTCCATCGTTTTCGGCGGGCGCGATTTCACCGCCACGCCGGCGCAGCACCGGAACATCGGCATGGTGTTCCAGTCCTATGCCCTCTTTCCGCACCTGAGCGTATTCGAGAACGTAGCCTACGGGTTGCGCTTGCGGGGATTGGCGTCGGGCAAAGCGCGTGCGCGCGTCGAGCGGATGCTCGATCTGCTCCAGCTCCGTCCCCTCGCGCAGCGCCATCCTGCCGATCTTTCCGGCGGCCAGCAGCAACGCGTGTCGATCGCGCGCGCCCTGGTCTACGATCCGGGGATGCTGCTGCTCGACGAACCCTTGGCCAATCTCGACGCCAAGTTGCGCGTCTCGATGCGTGAGGAGATCCGCCGGATCCAGCGCGATCTCGGCATCATGTCCCTCTATGTGACGCACGACCAGGAAGAGGCGATGTCGGTATCGGATCGCCTCGCCGTATTCAATCGGGGCCGGCTTATGCAGCTTGGGTCGCCGGCCGAGATTTTCGAAATGCCGGCGTCGCTCTTCGTCGCCGATTTTCTCGGCCAGGCGAACTTTCTTGCGGCGCGTTCGGTGCGTCTCCAAGGGGGCGAGGCCATGGTCGTTCTGTCCGGCGGCGATGCGTTGCCGGTTCCCCGGGTCGTGACCCTCGATGCGACCGAATCGGCGCGCCTTCCGGCCGACTGCGAGGGGCTTGTCATGGTGCGGCCCAATCGCGTGCGCCTCGACCCTCGGGCCGGCTTTATCCCCGTGCGGGCGACCCGCATTCAGTTCCTTGGCGGAATCGTGCGCTATACCTTGCACGGGGATGGCGCCGTCGACGATCTCACCGCCGACGTACAGCGTCCGGTGCCGGGCGTCGTCGAGGGCGGCGCCGCAGCGCTCTCGTTTGCCGGCGACGATGCGGTCGTCTATCTGCGGCAAGGCTCGCAATGAGCGTTGCCGCGCCGCTCGCCCGGCGGGAGGAGGGGCGGGATGTAATGCCGTATATCGTCGGCGCGGTGTGCGTCGTCCTGGCGTTGATTTTTCTTGTCTACCCCATCGCTTATTCGATGCTGGGCGCCTTTCTCAGGAAGGGCGAGGAATTCTCGTTTGCCGCGCTGACATTGACGCATTTCGAACGGTTTCTTGCCTCGCCCAGCTATCAGCGCGCGTTCTGGAACTCGATCATGGCTGGCGGGCTCTCGACACTACTTGCAACCGCGCTCGCGCTGCCAATGGCCTATGCGATCGCGCGGGTCGCCATTCCCTTTCGCGCCCTGATTCTTTCGCTCTCGATCGTTCCGCTGATCTCGCCGCCATTCATCGGCGCCTATGCGTGGATTATTCTGCTCGGCAACAATGGCGTGATCAGCCAGATCCTTCGTAGCCATCTCGGCGTCGATCTGCCGTCGATCTACGGGCCGTTCGGCGTCGTTGTCGCGCTGGCGCTCAGTTATTTCCCCTACATCTTCCTCATCGTTCAGGGCGCGCTCGCCGCATCGGATCCGTATGTCGAGGAGGCGGCGCGGATCATGGGCGCGTCGCGCCTGCGCATCCTGCGCACGATCACCTTCCCGGTGATCCTTCCGTCGATCGCCGCCGGTATGCTGATCGTTTTCATCAAAGCGGTCGGCGATTTCGGCGTGCCGTCGATCCTGGGCGGCGAGTTTCAGGTGTTGCCGACCCTCATCTATTACCAGATACACGGATTCTATAACCTGAACGGCGCCGCGGCGATCGCCATGGTCAACGTCCTGCTGACCGTCATCGCGCTCGGGCTGTTGCACAGCGTGAACCGCAGCCGGCGTTATGCCACGATCACCGGCGTGGCGCGGGCGGCGCGCCAGAGCAGGGGGCTAGGCGCCCGTGTCGCCGCCAATCTCTGCTGCTGGACCATTCTGATTGTCGCCATCCTCCCGCAGGCCACGATCGTCTTTTCGTCGTTCGCCGAAAAATGGGCGGGCACGCTGCTGCCGACAATCTATGGCTTCGAGCACTACCGGCGGGTCTTTGGCAACCTGACCCAGCCTATCGTCAACAGCCTGATCCTCTCGGGCGCCGCGACGGCGGTCTGCGTCGTCTTCGGCACGGTGACCGCCTATGCCGCCATGCGCGGCAAGATCAGGGCGCGTTGGGCGCTCGATCTTACGATCATGCTGCCCTTCGTCCTGCCCGGCCTTGTCATCGGCGTGGCGTACCTCACCGCCTTCAACAGCGGCTGGCTGGTGCTGACCGGGACGGGTACGATCATCGTGCTCGCCTATTTCACTCGTCGCGTCGCCTTCATCTTCCGGTCGGTAACGGCGGCGGTGGGGCAGGTCGATGGCAAACTCGAGGAAGCATCGACGATCTGCGGCGCCAGCTGGGTGCAGACCATGCGCCGGGTGACGATACCGCTGATCGCGCCCGGCATCCTCGCCGGCGGCATCCTTGTTTTTGCCACCCTGGTGGGCGAAGTCAGCGCGACGGTGCTGCTCTACTCGGCAGGCTGGAAAACGATATCGATCGCGATATACGAACTCGTGCTCGGCGACGAGCTCTTCAAGGCCAGCGCGGTGGGAACGATCGCCATCGTCATGACGGCGGCGCTGGTGCTCGTCGCCAGCCGTCTCGCCGGCCGCAACATGGCCGACATGTTCCGCTAGCGGCCCCAGGGACTAATCCCGGTCATCTCGCGAAGGGTAGCGGCAAGCGCCGGCGCGCTGGCGAGCGCCGGCCCGCCGGATTTCAGCCCGTCGGGCAGGCGAAATCCGTTGCTCCAGCCGCCGGCCTCGCGCACCAGAAGCTCTCCCGCCAAGACGTCCCAGGCATAAAGATGGGCCTCGGCATACCCGTCGAGGACGCCCTCGGCCACCCGCGCCAGCCCGAGCGCCGCGGAGCCGACCTGGCAAACGGCGAAACCGCCGGCGACCAGCCGGCCCACCATGGCCAGATAATCGTCGATAGGGCGCCGCATGGAGTATCCGACCTCCACTGTGGCGCGGGACGGATCGTGCGTCGCGCTTACCCGGATCGGGCGGCCGTTACGATACGCGCCGCCGCCGCGCCGGGCGGTATAGAGCGCATTCGCCTCCGGCTCCGCGACGATGCCGAACTCCGTTCTGGCGTTTTCGACGAACGCGATCGTAATGCCGTACTGCCCGAAGCCGCGCGAGAAATTTGCCGTTCCGTCGATCGGATCGATCACCCACATCCGGTCGCCGGTGTCCCCGCCGCCTTCCTCGCCCAGGACCGCGTCGCTGGGAAACGCCTTTTTCAGGCGCCCGGCGATCAACCGCTCGATCGCGCCATCGGCCTCGGTGATATAATCCTGGGGCCCTTTGATGCTTACCTTCAGTTCGGGCAGGCGCGCGAAGTAGCGGCGCGCCATCTGCGCCGCTTCATTGGCCGCCTCGATGGCGCACCCGTAGCGGGGTTCAAGGTCGGCCGACACGCGATGATGACTCCCTGTTTCTGGGCCGGTCGGGATTGAGTCACGACCGGCGGCGAGGGTCAAGCGGCCGTTGCCGCGCCGGCATTTGCGCCGCGCCGCTTGACGGCTGGCGCAGTCAAATGTCATGTTGATAGGTCATTATCCCATTGCGACGGGGCGGCGCGATGGATCGGCCGGCGCGGCGAGGGGCCCCGCCAGACAAGGGATCAAGGCGTGACCACGGTCGCCGCGCGGATAGATAAAGGGCGGGATAAAAGGCGGGTGCGATCGGCGCGGCCGCCGGCCTCGCTTGTCGATGCACGCCTGCCGACGCCGCTCTATCATCAGATCTATGTCCTGCTGCGCGAGCAGATCCTCGGCGGCGTCTATGCCGGCGACGCCTTCATGCCGACCGAGCACGAGCTTATGCGCCGCTTCGGCGTCTCGCGGATCACCGCGAAGCGGGCGCTTGACGAACTGGCCGGAGAGGGGCTTGTCGTCCGCCGTCGCGGCCGCGGCACCAGCGTGACGCGCGGCGTGGCGGCGCCGCCGGTCAACGCCAATATCTCGGGCCTGCTGGAAAACCTGCTGATGATGGGCCTTAAAACCAAGGTCCATATCATCGATTTCGGCTACGTGGCCGCGCCGGACGATGTCGCGCGGGCGCTCGATCTGCCGCGGACTTCCGAGGTTCAGCGCGCGGTGCGCGTGCGCGCGCTGGATGGCGAGGCGATCTCGTTCACCACCAGTTATGTGCCGGCCGATCTTGGCCGGACCTATGGCCGCAGGGACCTGGCGCTGAAGCCCCTTCTGGCGCTGCTCGAACAGGCCGGCGTGCTGATCGGCAGCGCCGACCAGGCGATCGGCGCCGTGCTCGCCGATTCCGTGGTCGCGCCGCGGCTGAATGTGCGCGTCGGCTCGCCGCTTCTATCCATGACCCGGACGGTGTTCGACCAGAACGGCCGGCCGGTCGAATACATCGTCATTCTCTATCGTCCCGACCGTTACCAATACCGCATGAAGCTCGCCCGCGTTCAGGGGCCGGCGGCCAAGCTGTGGTCGCCGGCGGCATGACGCGGCATTTGCCATCGACAACAACGCAACAGGGAGATCGATCCATGCTGAAAAAGACATCCATGATTTCTCGCCGGCGGGTTCTGGCGGCCGGCGCCGCCGGGGCGGCCGTCGGCGCCTTCGGCTTTCCCGCAATTCTCCGGGCGCAACCGGCGGCGATCAAGGTCGGCGTCCTTCATCCGGTGACCGGCGCGCTGAGCTATTCCGGCACGCAGTCGCGGGCCGGCGCCCTGATCGCGATCGAGGAGATTAACGCGGCCGGCGGCATCAAGGCGCTCGGCGGTGCGAAGCTCGAAGCGGTCCTGGCCGACGCGCAATCGCGGCCGGATGTCGGCGCGGCGGAAGTCGAAAAGCTCAACGAAGCCGGGGTTGCGGCCATTGTCGGGCCCTATGCCAGCGCCATCGCGCTGGCGACGACGCAGGCGGCGGCCCGTCATAACCTGCCGCATATCGTCGATGTCGGAACCGTCGATCAGGTCGTTACGCGCGGCCTGACGAACACCTTCCGTTTCTCCCCCGGTGTATCGAAGATCGTGCAATCGGGCATCGACGGCCTGGAGCGGATCAACAACGCCGCCGGCAAGCCCGTGCGCACGGTGATGCTGATCCACGAGGAATCGGCGTTCGGCACGAACACGGCGAAGGCGCTCAACGACGAGCTGCCCAAGCGCGGCTTCGAGGTTCTCGAGACGATCAAGCACGCCAACCCGACGCGCGATTTTGCGAACATCGTGCTGCGCGTCCAGGCACGCAAGCCGGACTTGATCGTCCCCTCCAACTATTACAACGAGTATGTCCTTTTCACCCGCGCGCTGCGCCAGCAACGGGTCCAGGTCAAGGGCATCTATTCGATCCTCGGCGGCGGCGCGTCGAGCTACAAATTCGTCAAGGAATTCCCCGACGCCGCGGCCTATGTGATGGACTGCAATCACTGGTTCGACCCGCGCAAGGCCGGCGCCCTGGCGCTGAAGGACAAGACGGAAAAGGCTGGCCTGTTCTTCACCTACGAGGTCGTCCTGAACTACAACGCGATCATGTATCTCGCCGACGCGCTTGAGCGCGGACGCTCGATCGCGCACGACGCGCTCAACGCGGCGCTTGCGTCAAGCACCTGGGACAAACACGTCCTGCCCTACGGACCGACGAAGTTCGTCAATGGCCAGAACACCGGCGCCCAGCCGGCGATCACCCAGGTTCTCGACAAGGACATCAAGGTGATCTACCCGCTGGAATTCGCCTCCGGGAACGCGGTGTTCCCGATGCCGACGCCGCGCGGCTAAGCGCGTCAAGAGCGCCGGGCGGGGCGACCCGCCCGGCGTACTATTATCGGTCATGCTCGACCCCGTCATTCTTTTACCCGCTGCGATCAACGGCCTTACGATGGGGGCGGTGTACGCTCTCGTGGCGCTTGGGCTGACGCTGATTTACGGCGTGCTGCACATCATCAATTTCGCGCATGGCAGTCTGCTGATGGTCGGGCTGTACGGCGCGTTCTTTCTTTATCAGGCGGGCGGGATCGATCCGTACCTGTCTCTGGTCCTGCTGGTTCCGGCGCTGTTCGGACTCGGTTACATCCTGCAATGGGGCGTGATCGGCCGGGCCAGTCATGGCAGCGACCAGAACGTGCTGCTGGTCACGCTGGGCGTTTCGATCGTGATCGAGAATCTGGCGCTCTATTTCTTCACCGGCGACACGCGCACGATCGAGGCGCCCTATGCCTTCGAGATGGTCGATATCGCCGTGGCGCGGGTGCCGCTGCCGCGCCTCGTCGCCTTCGGCGCGGCGCTGGCGATCGCGGCGCTGCTCTGGCTGCTGATGGCGAAGACGGATCTCGGCCGGGCGATCCGCGCCGTCGCCAAGGAGCGGCAGGGGGCCCGCCTGGTCGGAATCGACGTCGATCACATCTTCGCCATGAGCTTCGGCATCGGAACGGCGTGCGTGGGCGCAGCGGCGGCGCTGTTGCTGCCGATGTTCTATGTCTCGCCGCATGTCGGGCATGTCTTCGTGCTCGTGGCGTTCACGGTGGTGGTCCTTGGCGGTATGGGCAGTTTCATCGGCGCGCTGCTGGGCGGACTGATCATCGGCGTCACCGAATCGCTCGGCGGGCTGATATTCGGCGAGACGTTCGGGCAGCTCGCGATTTTCCTGATCTTCATCGCCATCCTGCTCTTCCGCCCGACGGGGTTTTTCGGGGGGCGCCCGTCATGACGATGCGACAGGGACTGGCCGGCGGACTGGTTCTTGTGCTGGCGTTGATGGCGCCGCTGGCGATTCAGTCGGATTTCTGGCTCGGCTTTCTGATTACCATCTTGCTCTTCGCCGCGATGGGCATGGCGTGGAACATCCTCGGCGGCTATGCCGGTCAGTTCTCCTTCGGCCATGCGGCGTTCTTCGGCACCGGCGCCTATGCGACGTCGGTGCTGCACATCGCCCTTGGCCTCAATCCGTGGCTCGGTCTTTTGGTTGCGGCGGCGGCCGGCGGGACGATGGGTCTGCTGATCGGCTATCTGAGCTTTCGCTATGGGCTTCGCGGTTCCTATTTCGCTTTGATCACCCTTGCCTTCGCCGAGGTGCTGCGCATCCTCGCCAACACGGCCGGGTTCACTGGCGGCGGCGTTGGCCTTTATCTGCCGCTGAACATCGGCGTCGCCAACATGCAGTTCGCGGGCAAGGCGGGGTATTACTATGTGGCGCTGGGGTTGGCGCTTGCGTCGATTCTTATTGCCTGGCGGCTGGAACGCTCACGCCTCGGCGCGTGGCTGGCGGCGATCCGTGAGAACGAGGATGCGGCGCGGGCTCTGGGCGTCGATACCTTCGCCTGCAAGCTGGCGGCGATCGGGATTTCCGGTGCGATGACGGGGGTAGGCGGCTGGTTCTACGCCCACTACTATCTCTATATCGATCCGGAGATCGCCTACGGGCCCGGCGTGTCGGTGGAGATTCTTCTCGTCGCCATCGTCGGCGGGCTCGGCACCGTGCTGGGGCCGCTTCTGGGCTCTGTCGCCCTGCATGCGGCGGGCGAGCTGGCGCAGCGGCTGATGGGCGACACACCGGGGCTGAATCTCATTTTCTACGGGGTTCTGCTGGTCGTCATGGTTCGGCTGATGCCCGACGGTCTGGCCGGGCTGGTACGGCGCTGGATGCGGCCGGCCGGGGGGACGCAACGTGCTTGAGGTGAACGCCGTCACCAAGAGCTTCGGTGGCCTTGCGGCTGTGGCGGCGGCGTCGCTGCGGGTCGCCGAGGGCGGCATCGTCGCGCTGATCGGCCCGAATGGCGCCGGCAAGACGACGCTGTTTGCGGCGATCTCGGGCTTCGTCGCACCCGATAACGGGCAGATTCTGTTCAACGGCGCGGCGATCACCGGGCTTGCGCCGCATCTCATCTGCCGGCGCGGCATCGTCCGCACGTTCCAGATCGTCCAGCCCTTCGGCGGGCTCACGGTGCGCGAGAATATTGTGGTCGGGGCGCATCTGCGCCACGCCGGGCGTCGCAAAGCGCTGATGCGGGCGGAAGAGGTGGCGCGTCGCGTCGGACTCGGCGAGCTGTTGGACCGGCCGGCATCGGCGTTGACCGTAGCCGGGCGCAAGCGGCTCGAACTCGCGCGGGCGCTGGCGACCGCGCCGCGCTTACTTCTCCTCGACGAGGTAATGGCCGGTCTCAACCCGGCGGAAATCGACGAAATCGTGCGGATCATCCGGGATATCCGCGCATCGGGCGTCACCGTGTTCCTCATCGAGCACGTAATGCAGGCGGTGGTCAGCCTCGCCGACTATGTCTATGTCCTCAATCAGGGCGAGATCATTGCGCAGGGGAGCGTCAGCGAGATCGCCGCCATGCCCAATGTCATCGAGGCCTATCTCGGCCATGGCGCGGCGGCGCGCATGACGACGGGCGCCGCGGGAGCCGTCCAGTGAGCGCGGTTTCTCTCCTTGAGGTCCGTTCGTTGCGCGCCGGCTATGGCGGCGTGCCGGTGCTGCACGGCGTCGATTTCGACATCGCCGCCGGCGAGATCGTCGCCGTGCTCGGCAGCAACGGCGCCGGCAAATCGACGCTCAACAACAATGTTTGCGGACTTTACCGGCTTTTCGGCGGCACGGTTCGCTTCGCAGGCGAGGATATCGCCGGCCTGTCGTCGTCGGACATCGTTGCGCGCGGCCTCGTGCAGGTGCCCGAGGGTCGCCGCGTGTTTCCGAACCTGACGGTGCGCGAGAACCTCGACCTTGGCAGCTATCGCCGCGGCCGGGCCAACCGGGCGCGCAACCGCGATCGCGTCGTCGCCGTGTTTCCGCGCCTCGGCGAACGCTTCGGCCAGGCCGCCGGCACGCTGTCGGGCGGCGAACAGCAAATGCTGGCCATCGCCCGCGGGTTGATGGCGGAGCCGCGCCTGCTGATCCTTGACGAGCCGTCGCTCGGCCTGTCGCCGCTCCTCGTCGAGGAAATGTTCGGCCTGATACGCCGGCTGCACGGCGATGGGCTTTCGATCCTGCTGGTCGAACAGAACGTGGTGCAGTCGCTCGACCTCGCGCAACGCGCCTATGTCATGGAAAACGGCCGGATCATGCTGTCCGGGCCTGCCGCTGCGTTGCGCGAAGACCCCGCACTCCGGCGCGCCTATCTGGGAATGTGACCATGAGCATGACGCTTGCCGAAAAAATCCTCGCCCGCGCCGCCGGCCGTCTTTCGGTCCGGCCCAGGGATATCGTCACCGCTGCGGTGGACCTGGCGATGATGCACGATTCGGGCGGGCCGCGACGCGTGGCCTCGATGCTCGAAGGCCTCGGCGCCAAGCCGTGGGACCCCAACCGCATCGTTATCGTGACGGATCAT
>JACQAF010000140.1 GCA_016195145.1 Rhodospirillales bacterium | reverse complement strand
ACCCCAGCCAGAGCGAAATTCCCAATGACCGAAACGCCAGACCAGCGCCGCAAGCGCCTCATTCACCGCAGCCGCTATACCGGCATGAAAGAGACCGACCTTTTGCTCGGCGCGTTTGCCGATCGCTATGTCCCAGGTTTTACGGCCGAACAGCTCGACCGTTACGAGCGGCTGTTCGAGGCGCCCGATCCGGATATTTTCGATTGGGCGACCGGCCGGCAACTGGTTCCACCGGACCACGATCACGATGTTATGGCGCTTCTAAAAAACTTTAAGATAGCCGTATAAACATTGATTTTTAAAACTAATTTTTTAGATTCTCCCGGCCGCATCCAGATCGCCGGGGCACCGCCGGGCGTCGACGCCATGGCGCTGGGCGAACTCGCCGCTGCCGGCCGGACCGTTCTTCACGTCGCCCGCGACGACACACGGCTGGCAGCACTTGTCGAGGCGATTGCATTCTTCGAGCCGGCCATCCCGGTGTTCGCCTTGCCGGCATGGGACTGTCTGCCCTATGACCGGGTATCGCCCAACAGCCAGGTCGTCAGCCGGCGCATCGATACACTGGTCGAACTGGCCAGTTCCCCCAGCAACGCGGCCGCGCAGCCGGGGCCGCCGGGGCCGGGGCGAATCGTCGTCACCACCGTCAACGCCGTCCTCCAGCGCGTGCCTGCGCGCGTCATGTTCGCCGATGCGGTGTTTAGCGCCGCGGCCGGCCAGCGCCTTGCTCTTGCCGACCTGTTGGCATTTCTCGAGCGCAACGGCTATCGCCGCGCCGAAACCGTGCGCGAGGCCGGCGAATATGCGGTGCGCGGCGGCATTGTCGACCTGTTCCCGCCGGGGACGGCGGACCCGCTGCGCCTCGACCTGTTCGGCGACTCCCTCGACGGCATCCGTACCTTCGATCCGATGAGCCAGCGCAGCGCCGGCCGGCTCGACCGTTTTGCCCTCAAGCCGGTGAGCGAAATCCTGCTCGACGCGGCGGCGATCGCCCGTTTCCGCACCGGCTATCGCGATCTGTTCGGCGCCGTCGGCGACGACGATCCGCTTTACGCCGCGGTCAGCGCCGGCCGCCGGCATGCCGGGTTCGAGCACTGGCTGCCGCTGTTCCACGAGCGGTTGGAAACCCTGTTCCACTATCTGCCCGGTGCGGCCGTCACCCTCGACCATCAAGCGGACGAAGCGATCGCCGCCCGGATCGAACAGATCGCCGAGTTTTATGCCGCGCGCCGCTCGATCGCCCAGAGCAAGCACACGGGCGAGGGGCCGCCCTATAACCCGGTGCCGCCGGACCGGCTTTATCTCGACGACAAGGGCTGGACGGCGCTGCTCGCCGGGCGCGCCGTCGGGGCGATGTCGCCCTTCGCCCAACCCGACGCCGCCGGCGACGCGCATCCGACCGTCGATCTCGGCGGCCGGCCGGGGGCCGATTTCTCCGCCGCGCGCAACCGGCCGGCTATCAACCTGTTCGACGCGGTGCGCGACCGGCTTGCCGCCGAGCGCGCCGCCGGCCGACGGGTGGCTGCGCGACCACGGCGTGACGGCGACGGTCACGGCCGAATCATGGGCGGCGGCGCGCGCCCTCGATCCGGCGGCGACGGCGCTGGTCGTGCTCGGCCTCGAAACCGGCTTCATCGCCGTCGACCAGGCGGTGATCAGCGAACAGGACATTCTCGGCGACCGCTTGGTGCGCGCGGCCAAGCGCCGGGTGCGGCCGGAAGATTTCCTGACCGAGGCCGCAACGCTGGCCGAGGGCGATCTCGTCGTCCATGTCGATCATGGCGTCGGGCGCTATGATGGCTTGGCGACGCTCGAAGTCGCCGGCGCGCCGCATGATTGCCTGCGCCTGATTTATGACGGCGGCGACAAGCTGTTCGTCCCGGTCGAGAATATCGACGTGCTGTCGCGCTACGGCTCGGAAGAAACCGGCGCCCAGCTCGACCGCCTCGGCGGCGCGCAATGGCAGGCTCGTAAGGCACGGGTCAAGAAGCGGATCGGCGAAATCGCCGGCGGCCTGATCCGCATCGCCGCCGAACGCCGCCTGCGCCAGGGCGAGATGTTGACCGCGCCCGAGGGGCTGTACGAGGAATTCTGCGCCCGCTTTCCGTGGGCCGAAACCGACGATCAGGCGCGCGCTATCGAGGATACGCTCGCCGATCTCGCCTCCGGCCGGCCGGTCGACCGGCTGGTCTGCGGCGATGTCGGCTTCGGCAAGACCGAGGTGGCGCTGCGCGCCGCCTTCATCGCCGCCATGGCCGGGGTGCAGGTCGCCGTGGTCGTGCCGACGACGTTGCTCTGCCGCCAGCATTTCAAGACCTTCCGGGCGCGCTTCGAGGGGCTGCCGCTGCGCATCGCGCAGCTGTCGCGCCTGGTCACCGCGCGCGATGCGGCGGACGTCAAACGCGATCTCGCCGCCGGCAAAATCGACATCCTTATCGGCACCACGGCGTTGCTCGCCAAGTCGATCGCGTTCAAGAATCTCGGCCTGCTGGTGGTCGACGAGGAGCAGCATTTCGGCGTCGCGCAGAAGGAGCGCCTGAAGCAGCTCAAGAACAACGTGCATGTCCTTACCCTGACCGCGACGCCGATTCCGCGCACATTGCAGATGGCGCTGGCCGGCGTGCGCGACATGAGCATCATCGCCTCGCCGCCAATCGACCGGCTTGCCGTCCGCACTTTCGTCCTGCCCTACGATCCGGTGGTGATCCGCGAGGCGATCATGCGCGAGCGCTTCCGCGGCGGGCAGACTTTCTATGTCTGCCCGCGCATCGAGGACATCGCCGCAGTGCGCGAGCGGCTGGCGGCCATCGTGCCCGAATGCAAGGTGGCGGTGGCGCACGGCAAGCTGTCGGCGGCCGAGATCGAGGCGGTGATGAGCGCCTTTCTCGACGGCGCCTACGACATTCTGCTCTCAACTAACATCATCGAATCGGGGCTCGACATCCCGACCGCCAACACCCTCATCCTCCACCGGGCCGACATGTTCGGCCTCGCCCAGCTTTACCAGCTGCGCGGGCGGGTCGGGCGGGCCAAGGTGCGCGCCTACGCCTATCTCACCGTGCCGCCGGACCGGCTGCTCACGCCCGCCGCCCAGAAGCGGCTGGAGGTGATGCAGACCCTCGACAGCCTCGGCGCGGGCTTCCAGCTCGCATCCTACGATCTCGACATTCGCGGCGCCGGCAACCTGCTTGGCGAGGAGCAGTCGGGCCATATCCGCGAGGTTGGGGTGGAGCTTTACCAGCAGATGCTCGAAGACGCCGTGCACGCGGCGCGCGAGGCGAAGGAGGCGGCGCCGCCGGTCGACGACTGGACGCCGCAGATCGGCATCGGCACCCCGGTGCTGATCCCGGAAAGCTATGTCGAGGACCTCGGCGTCCGCCTCGGCCTTTACCGGCGCATTGCCTCGCTCGTCGACCAGGCGGAGATCGAATCCTTCGCGGCCGAACTCATCGACCGCTTCGGCAAGTTGCCGGCCGAGGTGCAGAACCTGCTCGACATCATCGTGCTCAAGCGCCTGTGCAAACAGGCGGGGGTGGACAAGATCGACGCCGGGCCGAAGGGCGCGGTGGTCGGCTTCCGCGACAACCGCTTCGCCCGTCCCGAGAAGCTGATCGCTTTCGGACGACGCGGCGGCGCGGCTTGCCGGCATCAACCGGCTGCTCGGCGACCTCGCCAAGCTGGCGGCGTAAGCGTCACGCCGTCGCGGAGTTTTCGGCCGCTTCCTGGCGGATGCGCTCGAACGCTTGGAGAAAAGCCTCAGGCGGCTGGGCGCCGGAGATGGCGAATTTACGCTCGATAATGAAGCACGGCACGCCGCTGACGCCGATCTGGCGGGCAAAGGCGTCTTCGGCCTTGACGTCCGCCAGGTCTTCCTCGCTCGCCAGATAGCGCTCGACCTCGTCCGTATCCATGCCGAGCGCGCCGCAGAGCGAGGCCAGCGTCTCGATCCGGCCGATATCCATGCCTTCGAGGAAATAGGCGCGGAACAACGCCTCGACGATCTCGTCCTGGCGCTCCGTCCGCCCGGCATAGCGGATCAGGCGATGGGCAAGAATGGTGTTGGGCGTGCGCGGAATGCGGTCGAAGGCGAAGGAGATGCCTTCTTCGCGTCCCGCCGCCTCGACCGCCTCGTACATCCGGCCGCCGGCGCGGTCGCCGAACTTGAGGCGCAGATATTCCTTGCGGTCCATGCCTTCGGCCGGCATGTCGGGGTTGAGCTGAAACGGCCGCCAGCCGATACGCAGATCGGGCTGCGGCGCCTGCAACAGCGCACGTTCGAGGCGGCGCTTGCCGATAAAGCACCACGGGCAGATGGCGTCGGAAACGATATCGATGATCATGCAGCAATCTTATACGCCGCCGGCCGCGCCGCAATCAACCACCGGCGGTCAACAATTCATCCGGTCGTTCCGCGTCATTTTGACAGGCCGGGTCGCCGATTTTAGCGATCGACGCCGCCTGCCGAACGTCGATTGCCGGTTGAGATTCGTTCCTGACTGAATTCCTTACGGTCGCGGCGCTTCGGCGGGGGCGCGTCAGGCGGCTTGACCGCAGGCGCATAAGCGTCGAAGCATTGCGCCTGCGGTCCCGATTCCGGGGATCGCCGGACGGGGAGGGCGGCAAGCGGTGGTTTCGAAAACTCGTTCGATCTACGAGCGCGATCTCGATCGCGGCCCCGCCAATTATGCGCCGCTGACACCGCTCGGCTTCCTCGCCCGCGCCGCCGCCATCTACCCGCGCAAGACTGCCGTCATTCACGGCCCGACGCGCTACAGTTATGCGAAATTCTATGCCCGCTGCCTGCGCTTCGCCTCGGCGCTGAAGAAGCGCGGCGTCCGCCCCGGCGAGACGGTTGCGGTCATGGCGCCCAACGTGCCGGCGATGCTTGAGGCGCATTACGCCGTGCCGATGGCCGGGGCGGTGCTCAACGCCCTCAATTACCGGCTCGACGCCGCCGCCATTGCCTTCATCCTCGACCATGGCGCGGCCAGGGTGCTGATCACCGACCGCGAGTTTTCCGACACCATCGCGGCGGCGCTCAAGCGGGTAAAGAAGAAACCGCTCGTCATCGATATCGACGATCCGCTTTACGAGGGCGGCCAGCGCCTCGGCGAGAAGGATTACGAAGCCTTCCTCGACGAGGGCGATCCCGATTTCGTCTGGCGACCGCCGGCCGACGAATGGCAGGCGATCAGCCTGCTTTATACTTCGGGCACCACGGGCAACCCCAAGGGCGTCGTCTACCATCATCGTGGGGCGTATGTGAACGCCCTCGGCAACGCGCTCGCCTTCGGGCTGACGCCGGACAGCGTCTATCTGTGGACACTGCCGATGTTCCACTGCAACGGCTGGACCTATACCTGGGCGGTGACGGCGGCAGGCGGCACGCATGTCTGCCTGCGCCGCGTCGATCCGGCGCTGATCTTCCCGGCGATCGCCGCGCATGGCGTCACCCATATGTGCGGCGCGCCGATCGTTCTCAACATGCTCGTTCACGCGCCGGCGGAGGTGAAGCGCCCCTTGCCCCGCCCGGTGGAGGTCGCGACCGGCGGCGCCGCGCCGCCATCGGCAATCATCGCGGCAATGGAGGGTATGGGCTTTCGCGTCACCCATCTCTACGGACTGACCGAATCATACGGTCCGGCGACGCTGTGCGCGCCGCAGGCGGGATGGGAGGAACTGGCCCTGCCCGAACGGGCCCGCCTGATGGCCCGGCAGGGCGTCGCCTATCCGACGCTCGACGGCCTCATGGTCGCCGATCCGAAGACCATGCGGCCGGTGCCGAGCAACGGCGAGACCATCGGCGAGGTCATGCTGCGCGGCAACACGGTGATGAAGGGCTATCTCAAGAATCCCGAGGCGACGCGCGCCGCTTTCAAGGGCGGCTGGTTCCGCACCGGCGATCTCGGCGTGCGCCATCCCGATGGCTATATCGAGATCAAGGACCGGTCGAAGGACATCATCATCTCGGGCGGGGAGAATATCTCGTCGCTCGAAGTGGAGGAGGCGCTTTACAAGCATCCCTCGGTGATGGAAGCCGCCGTCGTCGCCCGGCCCGATCCCCAATGGGGCGAAAGCCCGTGCGCCTTCGTCACCCTCAAACCCGGTGCGCCGCCGACAGCTGCCGCCGACATCATCGCCTGGTGCCGGATCAATCTCGCGCACTACAAGATTCCGCGCGCCGTCGTCTTCGGCCCGTTGCCCAAGACATCGACCGGCAAGATCCAGAAATACGTCCTGCGCGACCGCGCGAAGGAGATTGTGTAAGGATGACCGCGCCCGCGGCGATCTTCGATCTTTCCGGCCAGGTGGCGCTGGTCACCGGCGCGTCGTCGGGTCTCGGCCGGCATTTCGCCCTGACCCTCGCCCGCGCCGGGGCCAAGGTGGCGCTTGCTGCGCGGCGCGTCGATCGGCTGGAGGAACTGGCGCGCGAGATCGCCGCCTTCGACGGCCGCGCGCTGCCGGTCGCCCTCGACGTTACCGATCCCGGTTCGGTCCCGCGCGCCGCCGATGCGATCGAAACCGAGCTTGGCCCGATCACACTCCTGGTTAACAACGCCGGCGTCGCCTCAACCGCCGCATTCCTCGACCAGGACGAAGCGACCTGGCGTGCGACCCTCGGCACCGATCTCGACGGCGCTTGGCGCGTAGCGCGCGAGATCGCGCGGCGCATGGCGGCGCACGGCCATGGCGGCGCGATTGTCAACATCGTCTCGATCCTCGGTCTGCGCGCACCCTCGCATCTCTCGGCCTATGCCGCCGCCAAGGCGGCGCTGATCAGCCTGACCCAGACCATGGCGCTTGAGCTTGCGCGCCACAAAATCCGGGTCAATGCGCTGGCCCCCGGTTACATCGAGACCGCCATCAACCGCGACTTCCTGCGCGGCCCCACCGGCGAGGCGATGCGCAAGCGGATTCCCATGCGCCGCTTCGGCCAGATGGACGATCTCGACGGCGCGTTGTTGCTGCTCGCCTCCGACGCCGGTCGGTTTATCACCGGCAGCGTTGTGGTTGTCGACGGCGGCCACACGCTGAGCTTTCTCTAGCAATACGGGAGGAAGGGTCTTGCGCCGATGATCGTCGATTTTCGTACCTACACTCTCCGCCTCGGCAAGCTGCCAACCTATCTCGATCTCTATGGGCGCGAGGGATGGCCGATCCAGACCGGTCATCTTGGCAACTGTCTCGGGTACTACATCGTCGATATCGGGGTGCAAAGCCGTGTCGTCCACCTGTGGGGCTACGACGATGCCGGCGAACGCGAACGTCGGCGCGCGGCGATGGAAGGCGATCCGGCGTGGACCGCCTATCGCGCCAAGACGACGGCGTTTTTCGAGGCGCAGGAGAACCGCATCCTGAAGCCGGCGCCATTCTGGCCGGTTAAAAAGCCTACTGAAAGCAGGGGCGGCGGGCCGTTCAGTTGCGTCGATCTGCACATCTACACCCTCAATCCCGGCAAGCTCGGCGAATTCTTCAAGCTCTACGCCGCCGAGGGACGGGCGGTGCATATCGGGCATCTCGGTCACTGCATCGGCTATTACCAGAGCGAAACCGGCATCCAGCACCAGATCGTCCATCTCTGGGGCTACAAGGACATTGCCGACCGGGCGAAACGGCGCGTCGCCCTGGGCGAGGATCCGGCGTGGAACGCCTATACCGAAAAGGCCGATTCGCTGCTTGCCGCCATGGAAAACTGGATCCTGCGTCCGGCGCCGTTCTGGACGCCGGCATAGGCCCTACCAGCCGTTGGTGCGATCCCAGATGTCGACCACGTCGGCGCCGCCGTCGATGACATGATAGCGGTCGTACATCGCGGCAGTCATGCACACGTGGTTGGGTAGGATGGCGAGGCGCGCGCCGACCGGAAACCGCGCGAAGGGCAGCTTCTCGATGGCGTCGAGCCCGTTGGCGTAGCCGGCGATGCCGTGCTCCTGGTGCACATCGAGCACCGCAAGGTTCGGCAATAACGCCGTCGTTCCCGGCTCGGCGAGAGCCCCATAGCCGCTCCCCGGCCGCCGCTGGTTGGCCCCGATATCTTTTGACAGCGCCAGCGCGCCCGCATCGAGCAGCAGATGATTAAGCCCACGATGATGGCCGGTCACCGAAGCGAGCACCGAGACCGCGATATCGTCTTCGACGCATGTCCCGAGGCCGGCCTGAAAGAGATCGAAGAAGACGAAGTTACCGGGGCGCATCTCGGTTACTCCGTC
>JACQAF010000189.1 GCA_016195145.1 Rhodospirillales bacterium | reverse complement strand
GGTCGCGTCGCAATTCGGCGATCATTTCGACCCGCGCCACATCGGCGTCGTTGAACAGGGATTCGCCCTCGCTGATTGTCGGCAGGACCCAGCGGCGTTCGACCCACAGGGTCAGCTCGCCGGCATCGCCGCGGCAGATCTCGGCGACTTCGGTGAAGGGCTTCATTTCTTTATCCCCGCCCGCCGGCGCGGAGCGTCCTTTTTACCGGCCTCCCATCTCTCCACGAAGCGCCGAAGCTCGGCGTCCGGCGGATCGGGCAGGACGACGCGCAGCTCGACATACTGATCGCCGCGCCGGCCGCCTGCACGATCCGGAAGACCGCGCCCCTTGAGGCGCAGAACCGTTCCGGTGTTGGAGCCGGGCGGGACGGTCATGGCGACGTCGCCGTCGACGGTCGGCACGGTAATCCGTCCGCCCGCCACCGCTTCGGCGAGGCTGACCGGCACCTCGGCATGAATGTCGGGGTCCTTGCGGGTGAAGAAGGCGTGCGGCTGAACGTGAATCTCGATATAGGCGTCGCCCGGCGGGCCGCCGCCCAAACCGGGCCCGCCCTGGCCCTTGAGGCGCAGCGTCTGGCGATCGGCGGTGCCGGGCGGGATGGCGACGTCGAGATCGCGGCCGTCGGGCAGGTGGATGCGCTTCTTGGTGCCGGCCGCCGCCTCGAGGAATTCGACGCGCAGGGAATACGACATGTTGCTGCCGCGCGCCTTGAAGCCGGCGCGGCGACCGCGGCCGAACAGTTCGGAAAACAGGTTCTCGGTCCCGGCTGCGCCTTCGGGGCCGTATTTGGCGCCTTCCGGCCCCTCGGCATAGGCGCGATAATACTGGCGCTGCGGCTGCTCGGCGCCGCTGGCGTCGATTTCGCCGCGATCGAACCGCGCTCGCTTTTGAGCGTCGGACAACAGATCGTAGGCCGCCGAAATATCCTTGAACTGGGAGGCCGCCTTGTCGTCGCCGGGGTTGAGATCGGGATGCAGCTTCTTGGCAAGCCGCCGGTAGGCTTTCTTGATCTCTTCGGCGCTTGCCGTGCGTCCGACGCCCAGAATCTCGTAAGGATCGCGCATGACCTGTTTCCGCATCTGCCCCTAACGACTCAGGGGCCCTAATGGTGAAGGGCGACGGTGGTTTCCGTCGCCCTTCCGGTTCGCTCGGTCGGTGGCCGTCAGTTGACCACCTTCCACGATCCATCGGGCTGCCGGCAGGCGGTGCCGTAAGCCTGTTCGGTCTTGCCGCCCACGGTCACCGTGGTCTGGTATTCGCGGCAGTAATTGCCGGACTGGTCCTTGCCGTCGCGGGTCGGGGTCACCGTGCCCGCGTTGCCGCTCTCCGGGTTGCTCCAGGTGATCTTCTGGCCGACCGGCGCGGCGTAGGCGCGATCCTGGGCCTTCTGCGCGGCGGCCATGTCGGCCTTGTCGAGCGACTTGCCGATCTCGCGGCCGAGGAATGCGCCGATCAGCGTGCCGGCGGCGACGCCGACCAGTTGTCCGCGCCCGCCGCCGAACTGCGAGCCGGCAACCGCGCCGCCGACGCCGCCGAGCACGGTGCCGATATTTTCTTTCTGGCCGCCTTCGGCGCACGCGGCGAGAGTCATCGCAAGCGCCACGACGATGGCGATCTTCGCTGTCTTCATGTTCTTGTATCCTCTTTTCCGATGGTCGAATTTCCCGATGGTCGAATCCGTTCGCCGAGGACGACCGCCCGATGAATTATCTAGTGGTTCGCATCCGGCTTCGCTAGCCCCCCGAAAGGCGCTCGCGCCGTCGGCGTAAATCGCTTATAGAACGGATATATAACGATTTTATTCCGGCGTAACGAGCGGATTCAACCCGATGAGCCAGAACGACAGCTTGGAAGACGATTCCGCGGCCGACCCGATCCGGCAGTTCGAGGAATGGCTGGCCGAGGCGGAAAAAGGGGAACCCAACGACCCCAACGCCATGGCGCTGGCGACCGCCGACGCCGCCGGCCGGCCGTCGGTACGCATGGTGCTGCTCAAGGGGATCGATGCGCGCGGCTTCGTTTTCTACACCAATCTCGACAGCTGCAAGGGGCTGCATCTGCGCGCCAACCCCAATGCCGGTCTGCTGTTTCACTGGAAATCGCTGCGCCGGCAGGTGCGCATCGACGGGCCGGTCGAAACGGTCACCGACGCCGAGGCCGATGCCTATTTCGTCACCCGGCCGCGCGGCAGCCAGATCGGCGCCTGGGCGTCGCGGCAATCGCGGCCGCTTGCCTCGCGTTACGAGCTTGAGAAGCGGGTCGCCGAATTCACCGCGAAATTCGGCTTCGGCGCGATGCCGCGGCCGGAAACCTGGTCGGGATTTCGCGTCGTTCCGGCGAAGATCGAATTCTGGCGCGACCGGCCCTTCCGGCTGCACGAACGCCTCGTGTATCATCGCGAAGGAGCGGGCTGGCGAATCGAACGGCTCTTCCCCTAACCCCGGGAGATGGCGCAAGGCATGGCGACAGCGCGCCACGACGCGACGATCGAGGCAGCCGCGAACGGGCGGTTGATGAAACGCGCGACCTATGCGTCGGTTGCCGCGGCCGCAATGTTGATCGTCGTTAAGATTGGCGCGTGGGTGGCGACCGATTCGGTCAGCGTGCTGTCGAGCCTGCTCGATTCGCTGCTCGATGCGGCGGCGTCGCTGGTCAATTTGCTGGCCGTGCGGCACGCGCTGACCCCGGCCGACCGCGAGCATCGTTTCGGCCACGGCAAGGCCGAGCCGCTTGCCGGGCTCGCCCAGTCGGCGTTTATCGCCGGATCGGCGCTTCTTCTTTTCTCCGAAGCAGTCCGGCGCCTTGCCGCCGGTCAGCCGGTGGTCCGCAGCGAGATCGGCATTGCGGTGATGGTGCTGTCGATCGTGGTCACCGTGCTGCTTGTCGCCTATCAGCGCCATGTGGTCCGCCGCACCGGCTCGGTCGCCATTCGGGCCGATTCCCTGCATTACGGCGGCGACATCCTGCTCAATGGCGGCGTTATCGTCTCGCTGTTGGCGTCGGTGCATCTCGGCTGGACCGTGATCGATCCGCTCTTCGGCCTGGCGATCGGCGGCTATATCCTGTTCAGCGCCTATCGCATCGCCCGCCTGTCGCTCGATCTGCTGATGGACCGCGAATTGCCCGATGCGGATCGCGCCCGCATTCGCGAAATCGCCAGGCGTCATGTCGAGGTGCGCGACCTTCACGACATGCGCACGCGCTCGGCCGGTCCGGGTATCTTCATCCAGTTCCATCTTGAGATGGATGGCGGCCTGTCGCTGCGCCGCGCGCATGAAATCGCCGACGAGGTCGAGGCGGAGATTCTGGCCGTCTTCCCCAACGCCGAAGTCATCATCCACCAGGACCCGGAAGGAGTCGCCGAATCGCGCAAGACATTTGCGGTTCGGTGAGGCGCTGCGGCCGGCGCGATGATCGTCGAAGACCAAAGCGCGACCGTCGCGTTTTTGTCGCGCCCGGAAGCATATGGCTTGCGCGCGGGCGAGGTTGAGCGGATCGAAACCCACGGCGCAATCGTCTTTCTAGCCGCGGCGCGGGCCTACAAGCTCAAGCGCGCCGTGCGCTTCCCCTATATGGATTTCTCGACTCTCGACAGACGCCGCACGGCGTGCGCCGACGAGGTGCGGATCAACCGCCGCACCGCGCCGACGCTTTACGAGGGGACGACGCCGATCGTCCGGGGGGCGAAGGGCCTCGCCCTGGGCGGGGAGGGGGAGATTGTCGATTGGCTGGTTGTCATGCACCGGTTCGACCAGGCCGGGCTTTTCGACCGATTGGCGGCGGGCGGACGGCTGACCAGGGAGATGATCCTCGATCTCGCCGACGCCATTGCCCGCTTCCATGCCGCCGCCGAACCGCAGCCGGCCTTTGGCGGCATTGCCGACATGATCTGGGTCGTCGATAACAACCGGACCGGGCTCGATGCCGCTGCCGGCGTCTTCGCCGCCGCCGATAT
>JACQAF010000188.1 GCA_016195145.1 Rhodospirillales bacterium | reverse complement strand
GTCGAGCGCGACGAAGCGGTCGTTGTCGGACGCCTCGGGGTCGTCGAGGATGGCGCGCATCTGTTTCAGATGGCTGGGTCGCAAAAGATGCGAGATGTCCTTGAACGCCTCGGCGGCAAGCAGGCTCATCGCCTCGGGCGCCACCTTGAGAACCGATTGGCCGTCGAAGGTGGCGGGGCTGACAAAATCGCCGGTGAGTTTGCGGTAGGGGGTCTGATCGGCGCCGAGATCGAATATCTCGCGGTAGGCGAAGTCGGGCATCGTCGGTCGGGACCTTTCGTGGTGAACCGCCGCGCGGCGGGGCTATTTTTTGCGGAAGGAATCGAGGGCGACAACGCGGTCGCCGGCGTCGACGGGGGCCGGCGTCGGTGTCGGCGGGGATTCGTCGGCGGGTTTGGCCAATGCGGCGGTTGGCGCTTCGGCCGCGGCTCCGCTCGCCTGACTGGCCTGCATGTCGGGGAATTGCAGCCCGAACTGGACCGAGGGGTCGACGAACGAGCCGATGGCGGCGAAGGGGACGATCAGACGCTCGGTCTTGCCGTCGAAGCTCAGCGTCACCGAAAAATCGAACGCCCCGACCTCCAGCCCCCAGAATTGATGCTGGAGGACGATGGTCATTTCATTGGGAAAACGGGCGCGCAGGCTCGGCGGGACCGTCGCTTCCGGGTGGTCGGTGCGGAAGGTGATGTAGAAATGATGCTCGCCGATCAGGCCGCGATCGGCGACGATCACCAGCGCCTGACGGATGACGCCGCGTGCCGCTTCGAGCATCAGCCTGTCGTATTGCAGGGGATCGCCGGCCACGAGATGTATCTCCGTCTCGCCAAAACAAAACAGTGGGGGGCTTCTGTTGCCCGGTGCCCCCCGGACCGCGCTAACCTAGTTTGCTTTAGACCGGTTTAGGGTCTTAAGCAGCCTTGGGTGGAGGCGCCGGGCACTGCCCCCGGGTCCGCAGCGGCTATTACACACGCCATTTATCGCCATAGTCGGTTTCCCGACGCATGAAATATAAGCATTCCGCGGCCTTGGGGGAAGGCCCGATCCGGCCGGGCGGGGCGTCGGCAAAGTGCCCGGTGGCGGCGGGCCGGGGGAGCGTTTAGAGTCCGGGAACGACAGGCGATTCGGGCGGGCGGATATCAGCATGGCCAAGGGCGACGGACCGGCGACAGCGCCGCAAATGGCGGCGGACGGCGTGACGGCGGAGCAGCGGGCCGAGATCGAGGCGGCGCGCGCGGCCGTTTCGCCGACGCGCCGGCCGACCGTGCCGGCGCTGGAGGATATTCTCTACCGGCCGCTGCCGGTGCTCGATCATGGCTTCGTGCGGGTGATCGACTATTTCGGCGACGACGGCGCGGTGGTCCAGGCGGCGCGGGTTTCCTACGGCAAGGGGACCAAGAAGGTCTCCGACGACCGGCACCTGATCCGCTATCTGATGCGCCATCGCCACTCGACGCCGTTCGAGATGTGCGAGATCAAATTCCACGTCAAGCTGCCGATCTTCGTCGCCCGGCAGTGGATTCGCCACCGCACCGCCAACGTCAACGAATACAGCGCCCGTTATTCGATCCTCGACCGCGAATTCTACGTGCCGGTGCCCGGCCAGCTTGCCGCGCAGTCGACGTCGAATCGCCAGGGCCGCGGCGGTCTGTTGCAGGGATCGGAGGCCGAACAGGCGCTCGCCGCCATCGAGGGGCTGAGCGCCGAGGCTTATGCGGCCTATACGAAGCTGCTCAACGAGGACCCGTCGGGCGCCGCGATCGAGCCGGGGCGGCAGGGGCTGGCGCGCGAGCTGGCGCGCATGGTGCTGCCGACCAATTATTACACGCAGTGGTACTGGAAGACCGACCTGCAGAACCTGCTGCACTTCCTGTCGTTGCGCGCCGACGCGCACGCGCAATACGAGATCCGCGTCTATGCCGACGTGATCTGCGACATCGTGGCCAAATGGGTCCCGATGGCGTGGGAAGCCTTCCGCGACTATCGCATGACCGGCGCCGCCATCTCCGGCCCCGGCCTCGCCGCGATCAGGCGGATGCTGGCCGGCGAGAACGTGACCCAGGAAAGCTCGGGCCTGTCGAAGCGCGAATGGGCCGAGCTGATGGCGACGCTCAAGCGTGACAAATCGCGATAATTTTTCGGCTATTGCACCACGATGCGCGGGGCGATGCGTTCGCGCGTCTTGAGTTCGGCGCCGACCTTGTCCCAGACCCGGTCGGCGATGCGCCGATAGGCCTTGGCGTGCTCGCTCTCGGGCTGGCTGACGACGATCGGCCGCCCGCTATCCGACGTTTCGCGGATGGAGATATGGAGCGGAACCTCGCCGAGAAACTCGGTGCCGAGGCGTTCGGCCTCGCGCCTGGCGCCGCCATGGCCGAAGATTTCCTCGCGGTGGCCGCATTTCGAGCAGATGTGATAGCTCATGTTCTCGACGATGCCGAGCACCGGAACGTCGACCTTGCGGAACATGTTGAGGCCCTTGCGCGCGTCGATCAGCGCGATGTCCTGCGGCGTCGAGACGATCACCGCGCCGGCCAGCGGCACGCGCTGGGCCATGGTGAGCTGGGCGTCGCCGGTGCCCGGCGGCATGTCGACGACGAGGATGTCGAGCTCGCCCCACGCGACGTCGCGCAGCATCTGCTCCAGCGCGCCCATCACCATCGGCCCGCGCCAGATCATCGGCGTGTCTTCGGGCACGAGGAAGCCTATCGACATGCATTTGACGCCGTAATTTTCCATCGGCGCGAGGGTCTTGCCGTCGGGCGAGTGCGGCCGGCCCGAGATGCCCATCATGCGCGGCTGCGATGGGCCGTAAATATCGGCATCGAGCATGCCGACCTTAAGGCCCTTCGCCGCGAGGGCGAGGGCGAGGTTGGTCGCGGTGGTCGATTTGCCGACCCCGCCTTTGCCCGAGGCGACGGCGACGATGGCCTGCACGCCGGGGACAAGCTGCTTGCCGCCGGGGCTGTTCGGGCCGCCGGCCGGGCCGGTGCCGGGCGCCCGCTGGGGGGGCGCGTTTGTCGCCTTCTGGGCGGTCAGCACGGCGGTGACCGACAGGACGCCGGGCAGGGCCTCGACCGCCTTTTCCGCCGCCTTGCGCAGGGGCTCAAGGGCGGGGCCGCGCGCCGGATCGACCTCGATGGCGAATCCGACATGGCCATCCTTGATCATCAGGCCGGAAATCATGCCGAGAGTGACGATATCCTGGCGGCGATCGGGGTCGGGAATGCGGCGCAGCGCGTCGAGAATCTGGTTTTCGCTTGGGGTGGCGGTGGCGGGCACGGTTGTTATCCTTGAAATGGCAGGCAAAAGGCCGATATCTCTGTATAACCGGGAATGCCCGCTCTCGCGCGCCGCCGGTGGCAGTGATATAAGCCTGACAGCGTGGCTTTTCAAAGCCGCGCGTCATGGGTGTGCCGCAATCGGGGCCAAAATCTGCCCAAGCAGGAGGTTCGAAGAACGATATGCCATGGAATCAAGGTGGGGGCGGCGGCCCCTGGGGGGGCGGCGGCGGTGGCGGTGGACAGAATCCGTGGAACCGCCCGCCGGGCGGTGGCGGATCCGGGCAGCAGCCGCCGAATATCGAGGATTTGATCCGGCGCGGGCAGGAGCGGGTGAAGCGCCTGTTCCCCGGCGGTTTCGGCTCGGGCAAGGGCGTTGCGCTTGTCGTTCTGGCGCTGCTGGCCCTCTGGCTCGCCAGCGGTTTCTATCGCGTCCAGCCGAACGAGCAGGGCGTGGTGCTGCGCTTCGGGCAGTGGGTGCGCACCGCTCAGCCCGGCCTTAACTATCATCTCCCCGGCCCGATCGAGAGCGTGCTGACGCCGCGGGTTACGGCGGTCAACAGCCTGGATATCGGCTTTCGCGGCGCGGCCGAGGGGCGCGGCGTGCGCAATCGCTCGGTCCCCGAAGAAGGGCTGATGCTGACCGGCGATGAAAACATCATCGACATCCAATACACGGTGTTCTGGCTGATCAAGGACGCCGGGCTGTTCCTGTTCAATATCGCCTCGCCCGAACTTACCGTGAAAGCGGCGGCCGAAAGCGCGATGCGCGAGGTCGTCGGCCAGATGCCGGCGCAGTTCGCGCTCGCCGAGGGCCGCCGGCAGATCGAGGAGCAGACGCAGAAACTGCTGCAGCAGATTCTCGACCAGTACGGCGCCGGCGTGCTGATCACCCAGGTCCAGTTGCGCGCGGTCGATCCGCCGACGCAAGTGATCGACGCATTCCGCGACGTGCAGCGCGCCAAGGCCGACCGCGAGCGCGCCCGCAACGAGGCCGAAGCCTACCGCAACGACATCGTGCCGCGCGCCCGCGGCGAAGGGCAACGCCTGATCCAGGAGGCCGAAGCCTATCGCCAGCAGGTCATCGCCCAGGCGCAAGGCGAGGCGCAGCGTTTTGTTTCGGTCTTTAACGCCTACAGGCTCGCCCCCGAAGTGACCAAGCAACGGCTCTATCTCGAAACCATGGAGCTGATCTTCAAGGGCAACAGTAAGGTCATCATCGACCAGAGTCCGGGGAGCGGGCCCGGCGTCGTGCCCTATCTTCCATTGCCCGAAATCCAGCGCCGCGCCACCGGCCAGGGAGCCCGCTGATGAATCGCTCCGTTCTTACCGCCATCGGCATCGTCGCCGCCGCGGTCATCATCGTATCGATGAGCACTTTCTATATGGTCGATCAGCGCAAACAGGCGCTGGTGCTGCAATTCGGCAAGCCGGTTCGCGTCGTCCAGGAGCCCGGCCTCAAGATGAAGATTCCGTTCGTCCAGGACGTCACGCTGTTCGACCGGCGGCTGCTCGATTTCGACGCCGACGCGCAGGAAGTCATCATGGCCGACCAGAAGCGGCTGGTGGTCGACGCCTTCGCCCGCTACCGGATCGTCGATCCGCTGCGCTTCTTTCAGACGGTCGGCACCGAGGCCAATATGCGGGCGCGGTTGAGCGCCATTGTCATCGCCTCGACACGTAACGTTCTGGGCCAGGTTCCCTTCGCCGCCGTGCTGACCGCCAAGCGCGCCGACCTGATGCGCCAGATCAGCGATCTGGTCGTCGGCGAGGCGACATCCTTCGGCATCGAGGTGCTGGATGTACGCATCATGCGCGCCGATCTCCACCCCGATAACAGCCCGGCGATCTTCGCCCGCATGCAGACCGAGCGCGAACGCGAAGCCAAGCAGGAGCGCGCCGAGGGATCGGAAACCGCCCAGCGCATCCGCGCCGAGGCCGAGCGCGACCGCACCATCACCCTTGCCGATGCACAACGCCAGGCGCAAATCCTGCGCGGCCAGGGCGACGCCGACGCGACGCGCATCTTCGCCGAGGCGTTCAACCTCGATGGGGAGTTCTACGCCTTTTACCGCTCGTTGCAGGCCTATCGCCAGGCGCTGACCGATGGCAGCGCCACCCTCGTGCTGACGCCGGATAGCGAATTTTTCCGCTTTTTCCGCGAGATGCGCGGAACGGTCGAAGGCGGGACGCCGGCCGGTACACCGCGCGGGCCTGTCGCCCCTGTCCGCCCGGCCACGCCGCGGCAATAGCTTCGGGACGGCCGACGAGGACATCGATCACGCTTTGGCGAGCCACTCGGCGGGCGGTAAGAAAGGTTCTGGAAAGCTTTTTCTGCCAGCCTGTTAACCATTCGCGCCGGATTCTCGGCCAGAGGGTGAAAAAACGCAGGTTGATTGGCAAGCGACGGCGCGAATGGGCATAATATGGTTAAGCCCATTGCGCCGCCGGGCCGCTGCCGGGCAAACGGTTTCTTGAAGGAGAGCATGATCGTGACTGGACGCGCGCAAGAGCTTCGTCGCAAAGGGGCGGGACTGATCCTGGCCGTAAGCCTGATTGCGGGCAATATGGCTGTCGCGCCCTGGCCCGCCGAGGGACAAAACCGGACCAACCCACCGGCCAACGGTTTTGCCGACCTGGCCGAGCGACTGCTGCCGGCGGTGGTCAATATCTCCACCTCGCAGGTCGTGCGCGCCGAGCGCGGTCAGCCTGGCCAGCCCGGCCAGCCGCCCGGCCCCCCCGGCGAACGTCGCCGCGGGCCCGAGATGCCGCAATTCCCGCCCGGCTCGCCGTTCGAGGAATTCTTCCGCGATCCGCCGCGCCGCGCCCAGGCGCTCGGCTCCGGCTTCGTCGTCGATCCCTCGGGCTATGTCGTGACCAATAACCACGTCATCGCTGACGCCGACGAGATCAAGGTCATTCTGCACGACAATACCCAGCTCACGGCCAAGCTCGTCGGCCGCGACGACAAGACCGATCTCGCTTTGCTCAAGGTCGAGCCGGCGAAGCCCCTGCCGTCGGTCAAGCTCGGCGATTCCGACGCGACGCGGGTCGGCGATTGGGTAATCGCGATCGGCAATCCTTTCGGCCTCGGCGGCACGGTGACTGCCGGCATCGTCTCGGCGCGCGGCCGCGACATCGGCAGCGGGCGCTATGACGATTTTCTCCAGACCGACGCCTCGATCAACCAGGGCAATTCGGGCGGACCGCTGTTCAACCTCAACGGCGAGGTGATCGGCGTCAACACCGCGATCTTCTCGCGCACCGGCGGCAGCGTGGGCATCGGCTTCGCCATTCCCTCGACGCTGGCCAAGCCGGTGATCGACCAGCTGCGCCAGTTCGGCCGTACGCGACGCGGCTGGCTCGGCGTCAACATCCAGTCGGTGACCGACGAAATCGCCGAAAGCCTCGGCCTCGATAAGCCGCGCGGCGCGCTGGTCGCCCGCGTGACCGATAACGGCCCCGCCGACAAGGCCAAGGTTCAGTCGGGCGACGTCATCATCCGCTTCGACGGCAAGGATGTCGGCGAAATGCGCCGTCTGCCGCGCATGGTCGCCGAAACCTCGGTCGAGAAGACGGTCAAGATCGTCGTCTGGCGCAAGGGCAAGGAAATCACCCTCGACATCAAGCTCGGCGAACTAGAGGAAAGCGAACAGGTCGCCAGCGCCCCGCGCAAACAGGACCAGGGGACAACACCCTCGCCGGCGACGTTGGAGGCGCTCGGCATGGCGCTTGCTCAGCTAACGCCCGAACTGCGCGAGCGGTTCGAGGTCAACGAGAAGACCAAGGGCGTGCTAGTGACCAAGGTCGATGAAACGTCGGTCGCGGCCGAGCGCGGCTTGCGCCCCGGCGACGTGATTGTCGAGGTGGCGCAGGAAGAAGTGTCGGCGCCGGCCCAGGTCGTCAACAAGGTCAAGGATGCGCGCACCGCCGGCCGCAAGAGCGTGCTGGTGATGATCGAACGGCAGGGCGAACAGCGTTTCGTCGGCCTGCCGGTCGGCCCCAAGGGCTGATCCGCCGCCGCCGCGGGCGCAACATAAAAGGGCGGATCGCCGGATCCGCCCTTTTTGTTTTTCGTTTTGCCGGACCAGCCGGATTGTCAAACCGGGTCCGGGTCTGATTATATGATATTCCGCAGGCGGACGAGCGGGCTCACGAGGCCCAGCTCAAGCGCGATGCGGGGGCAACATCCGAGGTGGGAGGCATACCATGTCCGATACGGTGAAATACGTTCTCGACGAGAAATCGATTCCGAAGGATTGGTACAATCTGATCGCCGACCTGCCGAAGCCGCTGCCGGCGGTGCTTCATCCCGGCACCGGCAAGCCGATCGGACCGGCCGATCTCGCGCCGCTCTTCCCGATGGAGATCATCAAGCAGGAAGTGGCGAGCGAGCGTCATATCGCGATCCCCGAACCGGTGCGCGAAATCTACCGGCAATGGCGGCCTTCGCCGCTCTATCGCGCGCGGCGGCTCGAAAAGGCGCTCGATACCCCGGCGCGCATTTATTACAAATACGAGGGCGTTTCGCCCTCCGGCAGCC
>JACQAF010000040.1 GCA_016195145.1 Rhodospirillales bacterium | reverse complement strand
CGGTTTCTTCCGCCGCGCCGACGCGCGAGCGAAGCCAGGCAAAATAAAGCACCTTCATACCGCAACCTCGCTGAAAGGCAGGAAATCTACCATCGTCCCGGCCGGAGCCTGCGTCAACTCCTCGGGCAATTCGACCAGCGAGGTGAGGATTCCCGCCCCGTCGCGCGGGAAACGCTCGGCGGTCAGCGCGCCGTCCGCCCCGGAGGCGAGGCGGGCGCGCACCCATTCGCGCCGCCCTTCCTTCTTCTTGACCGCGAAGGCGGCGCGCACGCGATAGAGATGCGGCTCGATCTCGGTCGCCCCGCCGAGGCGCAGCAGCACCGGCCGCGCGAAGCGCAGGAAGGTGACCATCATCGCAACCGGATTGCCCGGCAGGCCGACGAACGGCACGCCCTTGACCTGGCCGAGGGCGACCGGGCGGCCGG
This sequence comes from Rhodospirillales bacterium, assembly GCA_016195145.1. GTDB lineage: Bacteria > Pseudomonadota > Alphaproteobacteria > CACIAM-22H2 > CACIAM-22H2 > JACQAF01. Next base: position 4,597 of record JACQAF010000040.1, on the reverse strand, counting down.
GACGGATAGCGAGCCGCCAGAAATGGATCGAGCCTTGCGCCTCGACTGCGGCGCGCACGTGGTCTTCCTCGCCGGTCGACATGCCGCCCGAGGTGACGATGGCGTCGTAGCCCTCGGCCGCGCGGAGGAGCGCCGCCTCGATGGTCTCGCGGCGATCCTTGAGAATTCCGAAATCGCCGACCGTGCAGCCGAGCTGGGCGAGAAGCGCCACAAGCACATAACGATTGGCGTCGTAAACCGCGCCGGGCGGGGTCGGCTCGCCGGGCTCGCGCAGTTCGTCGCCGGTCGAGAACACGGCGACCTTCAGCGGCCGGTAGATTTCGATCTGCGTCGCCCCGACCGAGGCGGCAAGGCCGATATCCTGCGGGCGCAGGCGATGGCCGGCGCGAAGAATGGTCGCCCCGGTCTTCACGTCCTCGCCCGCCTTGCGGCGGTTGGCCCCGCGCTTGATGCCGGGCGGCAGGACGACATGGTCGCCCTCGACGCGCGTATCCTCCTGCATAAAACATGTGTCGGGCCCCGGCGGCATTGGCGCGCCGGTGAACACGCGCACCGCTTCGCCGCGTTCCGCTTTGCGGCCGAGAATCTGCCCGGCCGCGACACGGCCGGCGATCTTGAGGCGCGTCGGCCCGGCGGGATCGAGATCGTCGAAGAACACGGCATAACCATCGACGGCGGCGTTGTCGTGCGGCGGCACGTCGCGCCCGGCGACGATGTCGCGGGCGAGGATCCGCCCGCGCGCGGCGGCGAGCGGCGCGGTCTCGGCCGTCGCCACGGGGTCGATGCGATCAGCGAGGATGGCGAGGGCCTTATCGGCGCGCATCAGCTCGCCGCCGAAGGCGAAGCAGTCGTCGGAAAGCTGCGCCATGCGCCTACTCCCCGGCGGCGCGGCGCGGCGCAGCGGCCAGCCCGCAATGGCCGACGATGAAATCGACGATCGCCTCGATATCGTCGAGGTTGAGGCGCGGCACCTTGAGGCCGGGCAGGTCGGCGTCGCTGGCGACGGCGACGACATGCGGGTCGTCGCGGGCCAGCAGCGGGTTGCCGGCCGCCGGCCGATGGACCTCGATCTTGTCGTGGGCGTGCGCCTTGAAGCCCTCGATGATCAGCAGATCGACCGGGGTCATGTGGGCGATCAATTCTTCCGGCGCCGGCTCGGGCGTGCCGCGCAATTCGTGCATCAGCGCCCAGCGGGCGGCGGAGGAGACCATAACTTCGGTCGCGCCGGCGGCGCGGTGCTCGTAGCTGTCCTTGCCCGGCCGGTCGACGTCGAATTCGTGATGCGCGTGTTTCATCGTCGAGACGACGACGCCGCGCGCCACTAGCGCCGGAATGAGCCGGATCATCAGCGTCGTCTTGCCGCTGCCGCTCCACCCGGCAAGGCCGATGATCTTCATCGCAAAAATCCCCGACAATGCGCCCGGGCGGCGCCCCTTCCGACCGTCATGCGGTGGGGCGGGCGGGCTTGGGCGGCCGGCGGCGCTCGTCATCGGCCGTTTCGCGCGGCTGCGGCCTCTCGTCGAGATGGCGCAGCCCCGCCGCCAGGTAATCGTAGCCGGTGATCAGCGTCAGCCCGGCGGCGATCCACAGCCCGACCTGGCCGATCAGCTCGACCGGCAGGAAAGCCGTCATCTTCGCGTCGCCGACGATGAGGAAGCCGAGAGCCGTCATCTGGATGCCGGTTTTCCATTTGGCGAGCCGGCTCACCGGCAGGCCGACGCGGATTTCGGCGAGGAATTCGCGCAGGCCCGAGACGAGGACTTCGCGACACAGGATGACCAGGGCCGGCAGCACCAGCCAGCCGGCGATGCGCCCGAAGGCGACGAGCATCAGAATGGTGGCGGCGACCAGCAGCTTGTCGGCGATCGGGTCGAAGATGCGGCCGAGTTTCGATTGCTGGCGCCAGGCGCGGGCGAAGTAACCGTCGAGATAATCGGTTACGGCTGCGGCCGTATAGAGCGCGCAGGCGATATAACGAACGGCGTTGCCTTCGACGTAAAACAGTGCGACCAGGACCGGAATGGCCAGGATCCGCGACAGGGTCAGGGTCATCGGCAGGGAAATCGGCATTTCAGGCAGCTCTCCGGGCAGCAAATACCGATTTTAACCCCCGTCGTGGAAATGATCATAAACTTTTTTCGCCACCGCCCGGCTGACGCCCGGGGTCGCCTCAAGGTCGGCAAGCCCCGCCCGCGACACCGCGTGCGCCGAGCCGAAATGCAGCAACAGGGCCTTCTTGCGCGCCGGGCCGATGCCGGCGATCTCGTCGAGCGGCGAGCGGACCATCGAGCGGGCGCGACGGGCGCGATGGCCGCCAATGGCGAAGCGATGCGCTTCGTCGCGCAGGCGCTGGAGGAAATACAGCACCGGATCGCGCGGCTCGAGCGCGAAGGGCTCGCGGCCGGGTGTGAAAAAACGCTCGCGGCCGGCGTCGCGATCGGGTCCCTTGGCGATGGCGACCAGCGGCAGGTCGCCGATGCCGAGATCGGCAAGAACCTGGAGCGCCGCGCCGAGCTGTCCCTGGCCGCCGTCGATCAGCACGAGATCCGGCCACACGCCGCGTTCGCGGGTCGGATCTTCCTTGAGCGCGCGGGCGAAGCGGCGGGTCAGCACTTCGCGCATCATGCCGTAATCGTCGCTAGGCGCGATGCCGTCGGGGTTATCCGGTCCCGCCTGGGTACGGATGTTGAATCGCCGATAGGTGCTTTTGATGAAACCGTCGGGGCCGGCGACGATCATCGCGCCGATGGCGTCGGTGCCGGAAATGTGGCTGTTATCGTACACCTCGATGCGCTGCGGCGGGCCGTCGAGGCCGAACGCTGCGGCGACGCCGTCGAGCAGCTTGGCCTGGGTTGAACTTTCGGCAAGGCGTCGGGCGAGCGCCTCGCGGGCATTGGCAAGCGCATGGTCGACCGGCTTGCGCTTGTCGCCGCGCTCGGGAACGAGAATGCGTATCTTGCCGTCGGCCTTCTGCGACAGGGCGGCGGCGAGCAACGCTTCGTCGGCGATGTGTTCGCTCAGCACCACCGTCGGCGGCACGGGCTTGTCGTCGTAAAACTGCCCGACGAAGGCGGCCAGCACTTCGGCCGTCTCCATCTGGCGGTCGTGGCGGGGAAAATAGGCGCGGTTGCCGTAATTCCGTCCGGCGCGAAAGAAGAACACCTGGATGCAGGTGGCGCCGCCGGCCTGATGGGCGGCGACGATATCGGCGTCGCCCAGCCCTTCGACGTTGATGTCCTGATGGGCCTGAATCTGGGTCAGCGCCCGGATGCGGTCGCGGAACAGGGCGGCGGTTTCGAACTGTAGCGCCGCGCTCGCCGTCTGCATCCGCCCGGCCAGTTCCGTCTGGATATCGCTCGACCGGCCGGCGAGAAAATCCTTCGCTTCCTTGACCAGCTGCGCGTAATCCTCGGCCGCAATCCGGCCGACGCAGGGCGCGCTGCAACGCTTGATTTGGTAGAGAAGACAGGGCCGCGTGCGGGCGTGGAACACCGTGTCGGCGCAGGAGCGCAGCAGAAAGGCCCGCTGCAAGGCGTTGAGCGTCTGATTGACCGCGCCGGCCGAGGCGAAGGGGCCGAAATAGCTGCCCTTGCGGCCCCGCGCACCGCGATGCTTGGCGATCTGCGGCCATTCACGATCGCCGGTAATCAGGATATAGGGGAAGGATTTGTCGTCGCGCAGCAATACGTTGTAGCGCGGCTTCAGGCGCTTGATCAGGTTGCTTTCGAGCAGCAGCGCCTCGATCTCGGTATGGGTGACGATGACTTCGAGCGACCGCGATTCGGCCACCATGCGCTGCAGGCGGTTGGGCAGGCGCCCGAATTGCAGATAGCTCGACACCCGCTTCTTGAGATTGCGCGCCTTGCCGACATAGAGCGCATCGCCGGTCGCATCCAGCATCCGATAGACGCCGGGGCTGCCCGGCATCGTCGCTAACGCGGCGCGCAATACCTCGACGCCGGCCCCGAACGGGCGCGGCGGTGCGTCGTCGTCCGCCGGATCGGATGGTCGTTCGCTCATCCTTCGCCTCACGCGATTCGACTAGTCCGATCGAACTATATCCACGAATCCTGTGGATAAATGTGTTGATAACACCCCTCCGGCCGGTCGCCGGGCGCGGATTCCCTATCATATGACGATATTGCTCAAAAATTGGGCGTCTCTGGCAACAGACTGAAAATTCAAAACAAAAAAGTGGAGTAATGTAGCAAATCCGTCATTTTTGCCGTGAAAATGGCGGATTTCTTGGCGTCCGCCGCCGAGTCAAGGCCCTTGTGCACAACTTCTGCGTTTTTCCGCCAACCGTTGCCGGAATGACCGCGTAACCACCGTATACGGCCAATAACCGCGTTTTTCAGCCGCGCCGCCGTTCGATCTCGACCCCGACGCTGGCGGCGTCGGCATAGACGTCGAGCTTTTCCACCCGCACCCGCGCAAGGCGCACTCGCGGCTCTTCCAGGCAGAAGGCGGCGATGCGTTCGGCCAGCGTCTCGACCAGCTTGACATGACCGACGGCGATGATGCGGCGGACGCCGGCGACGATCGCGTCGTAATCGACGACATTGGCGATTTTGTCGGCGAACGGCGCCGGCCCTTC
>JACQAF010000132.1 GCA_016195145.1 Rhodospirillales bacterium | reverse complement strand
ATCGGCGATGGCGGCGGCGGAGGTGAGGCCCGGGGATTCGATGCCGTAGAGATTAACCAGGCCAGGCACGCCGTGCACCGATTTCCCCTGGATGACGAAATCGGCGGCCGGAGCGCCGGGCGGTCCGAGCTTGGGACGCACACCGGCATAGGCGGGGTGCAGCGCGTGATCGGGCAGCCCGGGCCAGTATTTGCGAATTTCGGCGTAGAATCCGTCGCAGCGCCGCGGATCGACGGTGTAGTCGAGACGCTCGATCCACTCGACATCGGGGCCGAACCGGGCCTGGCCAGGAGATCGACGGTGATATGCACGCCGAGCCCGCCCTTCTCCGGCACCGGATAGATCAGGCGCGAAAACGGCGCACGGCCGGAAAGCGCAAAGTAATTTCCCTTGGCGTAATGGAGTGGCGGAATGGTTGCGGGCGGCAGGCCGGCCAGTTTGCGCGCCACGGCCTGGGCGTACAGGCCGGCGGCGTTGACCACGCTGCGGCACAAGAGCCGCGTCGGCGCCGCGCCGCCGACTTCGATGACAATACCGTCCTCACCCACCCGGCCGCCGACGACCGGGCTTTCGAAGGCGAGCACGGCGCCATGCGCCTCGGCGTCGCCGAGCCAGGCGAGCATTAGGGCGTGGCTGTCGACAATCCCGGTCGAGGGCGACAGCAGGGCGGCGGTGCAGCACAGTTCGGGTTCGAGCGCTCGCGCTTCGGCGGCGTCGAGCGGGCACAGATCGTCAATGCCGTTAGCGACGGCCTGGACCTGGAGGCGTCGGAGCGTCGGCAATTCGTCTTCGCCGGTGGCGACAATCAGCTTGGCGCAGCGCCGGTGCGGGATGCCGCGCTCGGCGCAGTATCGATAGAGAAGCTGTTTGCCGCCGACGCAGAGCTTTGCCTTGAGGCTGCCGGTCGGATAATAGATTCCGGCGTGGATCACCTCGCTGTTGCGCGAGCTCATTTCGGTGCCGATGCCGTCGGCCGCCTCGAGGATGACGACCTCGCGTCCGGCCAGCGCCAGGGCGCGGGCGACGGCCAGCCCAACCGCGCCGGCGCCGATCACCGCGCAGTCCAGTCGTTCGATCGTGCTCATATCAACCCGCGCCCGTCTTGTTCGCCGAAGAACCTTCCCAGCCCGCCCGGCGCAAGGTAAAACACCCGCATGGCGGGGTTGAAGCGAAAACTGGCGATCGGGCGCGGCGTGGCGGTGGCGGGGCTTCTCGCCCTCGCGGGCTGCGCCGCCTCGTCGCCGTTTCCGGGCCTGCCCGAAATGCGGGTCAGCACCGATTTTGGCCTCAAGAACCTGTGCGGACTCGGCGTATCCCCGCAGATCCGCCTGCGCAATGTACCGGCGGGCACAGTGAGCTATACCGTCCGCATGACCAATATCGATGCGCTCGTAAACACGCCGTGGCAGGCAACGGTACTTGCCGAAGGCCGCGACATCCCCGAGGGGGCCGGCGCCGATTTCCCCGCCCCCTGCCCCGGCGAAGCCCAGGCTTTCCGCTACCGTTTCGAGGTGCTGGCGCTCGACGCCGGCGCGCGGCCGCTCGCCTACGGCAAGGCGATTGCAGTCGCCGGACCGATCGGCCCGATCGTTCGCAACGAACGCGCGCGCGTCAATTCGGGCGCTGGCCCGGTGTCGGGCGCCGGCGATCTGGTCGATGACCAGCCGATCCCGAGCGCGGCAGGCGCGCCAATCATCCGCTATTGATTGAGCGGTATGTCCCGTTCGACCGCTGGCCGTAGCAGGATCTCGGTCGGGGCGCCGGCGGCGCGCCGGCTCGGATCGACAAGCGGCGGCTTGGCCGCGGTTGACGGTCCGAACGATAGCCCCAGGTCGAGGACCAGGCGGGTCAACAGCGCCAGGGCGACGATCCAGGCGCCCCATATAGCGTTGTTGCGGTGTTCCATCCGAATCTCCGGCCGTCCCGAAGACGGGTGCGACGAATAATTCATGGTCGCCAGTTTAGCTGGGCCATAATCGGCCGTCAGTGATTGCAATCACACACAAAGCGCAGCACCGACGCCGCAAAATGATTGAGCGTCGGTGAAACCATTAACGCGTTGGTTTCGTATCGCTTATTGCGGCACGGCTTTTCGCTTGTCAGGGTCTGTGCGAAAAGCCGATCCTTCGGGTTGCCGCGGCAAGACACAACGGCGAACACCGGTCTACCGCATGGGTAATGAGCCATACGACAATTACGCGGACGGCGGCGCTGGGGCTGGCGTTCGACCGGAGACGCCGACGAAAAATAACTTTGTCGTGTACAACGGCGCCGTTATGACGCGGCGCTGCCGCAGGGTCACTCCTTGCGATTGGTGCATGACATCCAGGCAAGTACGAGGCTGAACGCCGTAAACGCGCCGATCACCAGCGCGAGATACAACATTTCATCTGTCGACATAGCCCACCTCCAGTATCGGTAATGACGATTCACAACCGACGGGAGGAGATCGTTCATTGACGCAGATCAATGAATTTTCTGTGCAGCGAAGGCAGCAGGCAAAAGCATTGAACGAAGCGGGCGCGCGACAAAATGCCGCGCAAGGATACGCATGCGACAGGACGCAGCTTTAGCGTCGCCGCTGAATTGTAAAACGCTGCGCGCGGCCTATATTCCCCAGAAGGGATCGCGTTCTTATGCCGGGCATGGCGGACGCAGAAGCGCGCTGACGCCGGCACCTATCGACATGCATATAAGGAGAAATCCACGATGGGTTATCATTTCAGCAAGACCGTCGCCCGGCCGTTCGACCGGGCGGTCGCGGATGTCACGGCGGAATTGCAGAAACAGGGCTTCGGCGTGCTGACCGAGATCGACGTCAAGGCGACGCTGAAAAAGAAGCTGGACGTCGATTTCCGCCCCTATCGCATCCTCGGCGCGTGCAATCCCAAATTCGCCTATCAGGCGCTTCAGGCCGAGGACAAGATCGGCGCCATGCTGCCGTGCAATGTCGTCGTCCAGCAGCTCGACGGCGGCAAGGTCGAAATCTCGGCGGTCGATCCCGTTGCCTCGATGCAGGCGATCGACAACCCTCAGTTGGCGGCGATCGCCGGCCAGGTCCGCAGCTTCCTGCAAACGGTCATCGAGAAGGTGTGAGCGTCGTGCTCGCTCGGCGTCGGATTCGACACATGGAGCGCGAGATATCGGGATATTGGTGAGCCCGGTGGGGATCGAACCCACGACCCTCTGATTAAAAGTCAGATGCTCTACCGCTGAGCTACGGGCTCCCGCTTGCGGCGGGCAGAACCTAGGGCCCCATCCGCCCCCGGTCAATGGTCGCGTGCGCCGCGGGCCTGTATACCGTTCCGGCCGGATCGGCTATAAGCACGCGCCATGTTGTTTCGCTGTTTCTTGCCGTTTTCGTGGGGTGGGGTTTGAGCAAGGCGGTTCTGGTCACCGGCGGCGCCGGCTATATCGGCGCGCATGTCGCGAAGGCGCTCGCCGCCAGCGGCTATCTTCCTGTGACGATTGATAATTTTGCCTACGGCCATCGCGCCGCCGTGCGCTGGGGGCCGCTGGTCGAGGGCGATATCGGCGATGGCGATCTTGTCGCCCGCACGCTCGCCGCGCATAACGTCGTCGCGGCGGTCCACCTTGCCGGGTATGCCTATGTCGGCGAGTCGGTGACCGATCCGCTGAAATATTTCGACAACAATGTCGCGCGCAGCATCACGTTGCTGGCGGCCCTGCGGCATGCCGGCGCGCGCGCCGTGGTTTTTTCGTCGAGCTGTGCGGTCTATGGCGAGCCGGTGCGGGTTCCGATCGACGAAGATCACCCCTACGCGCCGGTCAATCCCTATGGCCAGTCGAAGCTGATGTTCGAGCGCATCCTCGAGGCGACCGGCCGCGCCCACGGTCTCAAATGGTTGGCGCTGCGCTATTTCAACGCCGCCGGCGCCGATCCCGACGGCGAACTCGGCGAAGATCACAATCCGGAAACGCACCTGATTCCGCTGGCGATCTTCGCGGCCCAGGGCAAGGGGCCGGCGCTCCAGGTTCTCGGCACCGATTACGATACGCCGGACGGC
>JACQAF010000118.1 GCA_016195145.1 Rhodospirillales bacterium | reverse complement strand
TCTCGGGCGGGCTTGCCGGTCTTGCCGGGGTAAGCGAGGTCGCCGGCCTCAAGGGCAATCTTACCCTCGATCTGTCCCCCGGCTTCGGTTATAGCGGCATCGTCGTCGCCATGCTGGCCCAGCTCCACCCCTTGGGCGCGGTGCTGACGGCGGCTTTCGTCGCCGGCGTCTTCGTCGGCGCCGACGCGATGAGCCGCAGCGCCGGCGTGCCCACCTATATTGCCGACACGATGGTGGCGAGCGCGCTGCTGTGCATGCTGGTCGGCGTCATGCTGACCAATTATCGCTTGCGACGGGATTAGGGCGCCATGGAATGGCTTGACGTTCTGCTGACCGCCAGTTTCTGGACCGACGCCGTTCGGATCGCGACGCCGTTGCTCCTCGGCACGCTCGGCGAGCTGATCTGCGAGCGCGCCGGGGTGCTCAATCTCGGCATCGAGGGGATCATGGTGATCGGTGCGCTGGCCGGGTGGATCGCGGTTTATTTCGGCGCCGATCTGTGGACCGGAGTCCTGTTCGCCATGCTGGTTGGGGCGTTGTTCGGCCTGCTCCACGCGGTGCTGACCGTGCCGCTCGGCCTGTCGCAGCATGTCACCGGCATCGGCATCACGCTGCTGGCGACCAGCCTGTCCTATTACGTCTACCGCATGATGTTCCCGACGATAACCGAGCCGCCCCGCATCGTGCCCTTCGTGCCCTTGCCGGTGCCGTTCCTGTCCGACCTGCCGATTATCGGCCCCGGGTTTTTCCAGCAGACGCCGCTTACCTATGCCGCTTTCGCACTGGTCGCCGTCGTCGCCTATGTTCTCTACCGCACGCCGGTCGGCCTTGCCGTCCGCATGGCCGGCGAGAATCCGGCGGCGGTCGAGGCGCAGGGCATCGACGTGACCAAGGTGCGCATCGGCGCGGTGATGTGCGGCAGCGCCCTGATGGCGATGGGCGGGGCGTTCCTGACGATGTCGGCGTTCAACGCATTCTATTTCAACATGATCAACGGGCGCGGCTGGATCTGCATCGCGCTCGTCGTCTTCGCCTCGTGGAAGCCCGGCAAGGCGCTGGTCGGGGCGCTGCTGTTCGCCGCGTTCGACGCCTACCAGATTCGCCTGCAACAGGCGGTGGGCGGCACGGTGCCGTATCAGCTCTTCTTGATGCTGCCCTATGTTCTGAGCATTCTGGCGCTGATCGTTATGTCGCGGCGGGCCGAGGTGCCGCGCGCGCTGATGATTCCCTACCGCAAGGGGGAGCGATGATCGACCTTATCCTGCGTGGCGGCAACCTGCCCGACGGCCGACATGGCGTCGATATCGGCATCGCGGGCGAACGCATCGTCGCGGTCGAGCCGAATCTGGCGGCCAAGGCCGGGCGCGAGATCGATGTCGCCGGCTGCCTCGTTTCGCCGCCCTTCGTCGACGCCCATTTCCACATGGATGCGACCCTCAGCCTCGGCCGGCCGCGGCTTAACCGCTCGGGCACCCTGCTCGAAGGCATCGCGTTGTGGGGCGAGCTCAAGCCGCTGCTCACCGTCGAGGCGCTGATCGAACGCGCGCTCGCCTATTGCGACTGGGCCGTCGCGCGCGGCCTGCTGGCGGTGCGCAGCCATGTCGATGTCTGCGATCCGCGTTTGCTGGCGGTCGAGGCGCTGGTCGACGTCAGGCGGCGGGTCAAACCCTATCTCGACCTGCAGCTCGTTGCCTTTCCCCAGGACGGTTACTACCGGTCGCCGGGCGCGCCCGAGCAGTTGCGCCGCGCGCTCGACATGGGCGTCGAGGTGGTCGGCGGCATCCCGCATTTCGAACGCACGATGGCCGACGGCGCCGCTTCGGTCCGGGCGCTGTGCGAGCTGGCGGCCGAACGCGGCTTGATGGTCGACATGCATTGCGACGAAAGCGACGACCCGATGTCGCGCCATGTCGAGACGCTGGCGGCGGAAACCGTCCGCCTCGGCCTGCACGGGCGGGTGACCGGTTCGCATCTGACCTCGATGCATTCGATGGACAATTACTACGCCAGCAAGCTGATTGCCCTGATGACCGAGGCGCGGCTTAATGTCGTCGCCAATCCCCTGATCAACATCACCCTCCAGGGCCGCCAAGACACCTATCCGAAGCGGCGCGGCCTGACCCGGGTCAAGGAACAGATGGCGGCCGGACTTGCCGTCGCCTTCGGCCAGGATTGCGCGATGGATCCATGGTACTCGCTCGGCTCGGGCGACATGCTGGAGGTGGCGCATATGGGCCTGCATGTCGGCCAGCTGACCGGGCTCGAGGAAATGGCCGCATGTTTTCGGGCGGTGACCGAAACGCCGGCGCGGATCATGGGGCTCGACGGTTACGGCCTTGCGCCCGGCTGTTATGCGGATTGCGTCGTGCTGCAGGCCAACGATCCGGTCGAAGCGATTCGCCTGCGCGCGGCCCGGCGTTATGTGCTGCGCCGCGGCCGGGTGATTGCCGAAGCACCGCCGGCAGTCTCACGGCTGTCGTTGCCCGGCCGTCCGCAGGCCGTCGATTTTCGTCGTGCCGCCGCAACGGCATCGGAAAAAGGGCGCGCCCCGGGCTGAAACCCGGATTAATGCTTAAATATTAAGCAGGCAGCCGGATGGCCAAAGGATCGAATATTTTTATGTGCGAATACCGCGCGACGTCACTACGCCTAACGATAGATTTCAAAATAATAATACTCCTGAACGCCCAGTCGGATCGGTTTCGACAGTTGGCGCGGCATCGGCCCTTCGACCAGCCGAAGGCTGGGTTGGGAAGGAAGATAAGGGGAGTTATGGATATGTCCGAAACTTCGACCAGTCATGGGCGTACGCTTTGTGCGATCGATGCGCATGTCGCGCGGCGTCTCCGCCAGGGGCGGATCGCGTGCGGGCTTTCGCAGAAGGCGTTGGCCCGAACCCTCGGCCTGTCGTTCCAGCAGCTGCAGAAATACGAATGGGGCGTCAACCGCATCGGTGCCGGACGCCTTTACCGCATCGCGCAAGCGCTGGGTGTCGGCATCGACTGGTTCTTTGTCGACGCCGCCGTGCCGCGGCAGGATCAGGATAAGGATAAGGTCGTCGTTTTATACAGTCGGGGGCCTCACCACGTAGCGACTCGGGGGGCAGTATTTAAGCCATAACCGCTTCCGGGGTTGGGAGTGCAATCTTAATATTCCGCCAGCCTAATATTCTGCTAGCTATATCCCGCCAGCCTATATCCCGCCGGTGATTCCGTCGCACGGCGTGAAACCGCATTCGAATTTACTTTTCAAATACTACCATAAGTAATACTATCTCTAGTAGACATTTGGAAAATTTTTACTCTTTCGGCTGTATTTTCGAGACAGCGCGACCCGGCACATCGCTGCGGTCACATCACACCAGGGCGTCAGCGCCGGGTCTGCAGCGGCACCACGTCCGCAGAGGCAGTCGACAAGCAAGATTAAACTGCTCGCGAAGAGGGACTCGAGATGCTCTGTGTCACGAACGATCCCGGCCAGCCATCCCTGCCAATCGACGCGCTGGTTGCCCGGCGCATCCGGCAACGTCGTACGGCCTGCGGATTATCGCGACGGGCCCTCGCCGATGCGCTCGGCTTTTCGCTTCGGCAGCTGGAAAAATACGAGCAAGGCGCGAAACGCGTCGGAGCCAGTCGGCTTTACCGGATCGCCCGGGCGCTCGACGTGAAGGTCGTCTGGTTTTTTACCGAGGACACGAAATCGTCGAAGAGCGAATCGTCGGCAGGCAAGACTCTGCCATCGTTAAGCCGGGGAGCCTGGCGGGCCGAGCGCTTGCCCCTCGATCGATTGGAGGACCCGCGCGCCATTGCGATGATGCAGGCGGTCATGGCCGGCGCCGATCCGATCGACGCGTCTGGCAATCTCGGCATTTGGGACGATATAACCGTTTTGATCGTCAGCGGCGAAGGGGTGGTCTCGGCCCATGTCGGTCGACGCCTCACAACCGTCTCGCCGAGCGTCGTCGGGCGGCCGGTGCAGTCGCGCCGCGACGCCGATTACGCGCATATGCTGGAGCTCCATATGGCCGAAACGGCCGACGAGCCGCAAGGCACGTTATACCGGATATCGAAGGACGCGAATGTCAGCTATCTGCGTTATGCCGTCGCCCACGGCCGCTTTGTCCTGACAATCCCGCATAACGTGGTTGCGCCCCCTGGCTTCGTGATCGTCTAAGCGACAAGTTGCCCGCGCCTGCCCATAGCTCGCCGGCGCCAATCGGGCTACATTCGCGTTATGAGGTTAGGCGGCAAGCAAGGAGGGCGTTATGAAACGCAGCCTGTTGCATCTGTCGATCTGGCTGGCGGGCGTCGCGTCGGCGATCCCCGCGGTCGCGCAGACCTATGGCGATCGCGATAACTTCTGGCATCCCGGTTGGGGGTGGGGTCACATGTATTTCGGCGGCCTGATGATGATTGCGTTCTGGGTGACGCTCATCGTGCTGGTGGTGTTGCTCGTGCGTTGGCTTAGCGGCGCCGGTGGCGGGACCAGTTCTGCCCTACCTGCGCGGCGCACGCCGCTCGATATCCTGCAAGAGCGTTTCGCCAAGGGCGAGATCGACCGGCAGGATTACGAGGAGCGCAAGAAACTTCTCTCCGACTGAGCGCCCGTTAAGTGCCCTCGCTCCGCCACACCCTCATCAGAGCCAGGTGCCGGCGAGGGTGTAGGGCGCGCAGCCGAGGCCGAGCTTGAATCGCGCCACGCCCGCCGCGCGCCGCGTGTCGATGCCGCCGAGGTCGAGCGCCGCGAAGCCCGCCTCGCGCAGCGCCTCGATGCCGCGCCAAAGCGCGAGATTCTGCGCGAACAACCGGCGGCCTTCGGGTCCGCTCCAGCCGACGTAATAGGTGGCCGCGCGGCCGTGGCCGAGAAACAGCGCCCCGGCCACCGGCTCGCTGCCCAGCATCGCCGTGGCGATCACGACATTCGATTTGCCGCGCGTTGCGGCGATAAAGGCGTGGACGAACCGGCCCGACGAGGCGCGAAAGCGGCGCGCGCGGCGAAACGTATCGTGCTGTGCAAGCAGCCAGTCGAGCGCCCGGCCGCCCTGGGTCGTCCTGACTGTCAGGCGCGATTTCTCGGCGCGGCGCAGCGCATTGCGCCATTTGCCGTCAAGCGCCGCGCGGCGTTCCTCGGCCGCAGGGCCGAGATCGAGCCAGGCCGAGGAATAGCCGGTGACGACCTGGCGCAGGCCAAGCGCGCGGAGCGCCTTGTGCGCCGCCGGATCGTCAGTCATCTCCGGCATCCACAGCGGCAATCGCTGCAAACCGGGGCGGAATTCCTGCCGGATCGCGCGCAAGCCGTCCTGGCGCGTATCGTCGGGAGCGTCCGGCAGCCAGAGCGGGCCGCGAGTGATCTCGACGATGCGGAAAAACCCGAATACCTGCCGCTCCAATGCCTGGACGAGGCCGATAGCGCGGCCGCCAGCGCGAATGACCGCCCGGCGGGCGCGGTAGCCGGCGGTCGCCTCGGCGGCGACGCC
>JACQAF010000114.1 GCA_016195145.1 Rhodospirillales bacterium | reverse complement strand
GCGCGCATCGTCGACATCGAGGGGCGCGAATTCGCCGCCCTGTGCGCGGCCGAACCGGTCGCCATCGCCGACACGGCGCCCGATGACACGGCCTGGCTGTTCTATACCAGCGGCACCACCGGCCGGCCGAAGGGTGCGATGCTCAGCCATCGCAACCTCCTCGCCATGGCGACGAGCTATTTCATCGATATCGATCCGGCCTCGCCGGGCGGCGCGCTGCTCCATGCCGGGCCGATGTCGCATGGCTCGGGTATTTATACGGTCCCGCATGTGATACAGGCGAACTGCCAGGTGATCCCCGAGGGCGACCATTTCGATCCGGCCGAGACGCTCGACCTGATCGCCAGATGGCCGCAGCTCTCGATGTTCGCCGCGCCGACGATGGTCAAGCGGCTGGTCGAGCATCCGGCCGCCGCCGCGGCCGATGTGAGGAACCTGCGCGCGATCGTCTTCGGCGGCGCGCCGATGTATGTCGCCGATCTCAAGGCGGCGATCGGCCGGTTCGGATTCAAGTTCGCCCAGCTCTACGGCCAGGGCGAAACGCCGATGACCATCACCGGCATGAGCCGGGCGGCGATCCGGGCGGCCTGCGAGGCGGGCGACGAGGCGCGCCTCGGCTCGGTCGGCCTGCCGCAGACGGTGGTGACGGTGCGCACGGCGGACGACAGCGGCCGCGATACGGCTCCCGGCGAGATCGGCGAGGTGCTGGTGCGCGGCGACACGGTGATGGCCGGCTACTGGCGCAACCCGGAGGCGACGGCCGCGGCCCTGCGCGACGGCTGGCTGCATACCGGCGATCTCGGCGCGTTCGACGCGGCCGGCTACCTCACGCTCAAGGACCGCTCGAAGGACCTGATCATCTCGGGCGGCAGCAACATCTATCCGCGCGAGGTGGAGGAAGTGCTGCAGCGCCATGCCGCCGTGGCCGAGGTGTCGGTGATCGGCGTGCCCGATCCGCAATGGGGCGAGCGGGTGGTCGCCTTCGTCGTCGTCCGCGACGGGGCCGAGGCGACGCCCGAGGCGCTCGACCGCCTGTGCCTCGATCACATCGCCCGCTTCAAGCGGCCGAAGGAATACCGGATCGTCGAGCGGCTGCCGAAAAACAATTACGGCAAGATACTCAAGACCGAACTGCGCGCCTGGGCGGCCGCCTCCGGCGCGCCGGGCGACACCTAGGAGGGCGTGAAATGGCGGGACGTCTCGACGGCAAGGTCGCCATCGTCACCGGCGCGGGCTCGATCGGCCCCGGCTGGGGCAACGGCAAGGCGGCGGCGGCGCTGTTCGCGCGCGAGGGGGCGAAAATCTTCGCCGTCGACCTCAGCCTCGACGCCGCCGTCGAGACCAAGGCGGCGATCGACGCCGAGGGCGGCGACTGCACGGTGCACGAAGCCGATGTGTCGCGCCGCGACGAGGTGAAGGCGCTGGTCGAGCGCTGCGTCAAGACCTATGGCCGGATCGACATCCTGCACAACAATGTCGGCATCCTCGATGTCGGCGGGCCGGTCGAGACGAGCGAGGAAAGCTGGGACCGGGTGATCCGCGTCAACCTCAAGAGCATGTACCTTACCTGCAAGTTCGTGCTGCCGCAGATGGTCCGCCAGTTCGAGCACGAGGGGCGCGGCGGGGCGATCGTCAATATCGGCTCGATCGCCGCCATCCGCTGGATCGGCGTGCCCTATATCTCCTACGCGGCGAGCAAGGGGGCGGCGATGTCGTTCACCCGCGCGGTGGCGCTGGAATATGCGGGCCGGGGGGTGCGCTGCAACTGCATCCTGCCGGGGCTGATGAACACGCCGATGGTCCACAAGGGACTGGCCGGCGCCTATAGCGGCGGCGACGTGGAGAAGATGGTCGCGTTGCGCGACGCGCAATGCCCGACCGGCAAGATGGGCGATGCGTGGGACGTCGCCTATGCCGCGCTGTTCCTCGCCTCCGACGAGGCCAAATACATCACCGGCGTCGCCCTGCCGGTCGACGGCGGCATCACGCTGAAATCGGTCTAGGGGTGTGTTTAAGAAATTCTAGCAGACGTCTATACCCGGATATTCCCTCCGGAGGCAGCATCGCCAAAAATTACGCCGCGTTCTTCCAAAATACGCTTTCCGATCGGCGTTAGATACCGCCCCACAAAACGAAAGAAATCATGGTTTAGATCATCCCTGGCAGACCGGCCGCCAATGACTCGGATAACGCATATGCCGATGCCGATCAGCCATCCCCAGTTGAACGCAGCGCTCGAATTGAGGTGCCAAAATATATCTGGCAGGAATCTATGAAGCAGGAACTCGGCTCCAAAAATCACGAGGAGCCATATGATTGGGGCAATGAGGTAGAGCAGGATCGCACGCCAGCGAACTCGGCCTCGCAGCGCCCACCATGTTGCGCGTGGGATGCCGTAAAAGACCGGCAGAAGGACGAAGCTAAACCAAAGTACACCAAATAATAGGCCAGCAAACAAAAGCCCTATGTCGATTACCGTAGACATGAGCAGAGTTGCCCACTCCCTCTGATAAAACCATTATATAATATCAATTTTTACGTATGAAACCAACAGCGCCTACAACCTGATGGTCGCGACGATATTCTCTCTAGCATCAGGACCAGTCAGGGGTTGAGTAGTGGTTAACTCTCTACCGTGGGCCGTTCACGCCGCGCCGAGGGCGCGGTCGAGATCGGCGATCAGGTCGCCCGCATCCTCGATGCCGACCGACAGGCGCAGCAGGTCGGGCGGGCAGGGCGTGCCCGGCCCCTCGACGCTGGCGCGATGCTCGACCAGGCTTTCGACGCCGCCGAGCGAGGTCGCGCGCTTGAACACCTTGAGGTTCGCGGCGACGCGCATCGCCGCCGCCTCGCCGCCCCTGACCCGGATCGACAGCATGCCCGAAAAGCCGCCGGTCATCTGCCGCGCCGCGACCGCGTGGCCGGGATGGGCGGCAAGGCCGGGATAGAGCACGCCGGCGAGGCGCGGATCGCCCGCGAACCGCTCGGCGATGGCCATCGCGTTGCGGCAGGCCGCCGCGACGCGCGGGAACAGCGTGCGCATGCCGCGCAGCAGCAGCCACGCCTCGACCGGGCCGAGGATCGCGCCGCCGGCGCTGCGGATATAGGCGACGCGCTGCCAGAAATCGTCGTCGCGCGCCGCGACCAGCGCCCCGGCGATCACGTCGGAATGGCCGTTGAGATATTTGGTCGCCGCGTGCATGACGATGTCGGCGCCGTGCTCGATCGGTCGGGTGAGCACCGGCGACGCCACGGTCGAATCGATGGCGAGGCGCGCGCCGGCGTCGCGGGCGATTTTGGCCGCGCCGGCGATGTCGGTAACCGACCAGGTCG
>JACQAF010000113.1 GCA_016195145.1 Rhodospirillales bacterium | reverse complement strand
CCTCGATGGTGGCGTTGAGGGCCAAGAGATTGGTCTGGCCCGCGATGTCGTTGATCAGCTTGACCACGTCGCCGATCTTCTGCGCCGCCTGGGCCAGACCCTGAACCGAGACATTCGTACGTCCGGCCTCTTCGACTGCCCGCCCGGCGATCTTTGCCGATGCCGCTACCTGATGGCCAATTTCCGAGATCGAGGCGGAAAGCTCTTCCGACGCAGAAGCAACAGTCTGTACATTTTCCGACGCTTGAGTTGCCGCGGTCGCGACGGCGTCCGATTGGGTTGCTGTCCGCTCGGCCGTCGCGCCCATCGAACCGATGGCGGCGTGCATGTGCGTCGTGGCGGCCGCAACTTCATCGACCAGCTTTTGTACGCTTGTCTCGAACGAATCGGCGAGCGCGCTAAGCGCCGCCTTTTTCTCGGTCTCGGCACGGTCCTTGTTTTTTTCCTGTTCGATTTTGAGACGGTCCATTTCGAGCGCATTGTCCTTGAACACCTGCACGGCGCCGGCGATGGCCCCGATTTCGTCTTGCCGCCCGATGGACGGCACGGCGAGCGCGCGATTGCCCCCCGCGATGCCGCGCATGACATTGGTAATAGCATTTAGAGGGTTGCTGACGCTGCGCGCGACCGACATGCAGATCAACGCGATCGCACTGCCGAGCAGGACAAGGCCGATCAGAATCGTATTGGTCTGGTGTTTGGCGTTGGTAAGCGGTGTGGTCACGTCGCTGACCACCTCGAGGACGCCGCGCACGTCGTTCAGTTTCCAGTCCCGCTTTGGCGAATCGGCGCGGCTGTTGTGGCAATTGACGCAAGCCTGACCGGTCATGCGGTCGGACATTGCGACGCGAACGACTTCTTTGTCGCCGATCCGGTCGCGACGCGTGAAGACGCTGTCAGGATTGGCGACAAGGAAATCCCACGCGGCCTTGCCGAAATCGTCGAGCGTTCGGCTTTGGCGATTGGTGAACGGATAGGGGCTGTATAGCCGGATGGTCGTCCCTTGTTTTTCGAGCAATCCGCTAAGATCGTGAATCATCGTCGCCGGAAGGGGGATGCCATCGGCGGCATTGCGGTGATCGATAGTCGGCTTGAGCGCGCCGCTTTTGACCGCCTTGGCGACGACATTCTCAGTGTAATAACCGCGCAGGGTTTTGAACTGGCTCACGGTCGATTGCGCGGCGCTGATCGCGTCGTCGATCGAAAACCGCGCCACATAAGGCGGCAAGAAAATCCATGCGGCAATAATTGCAAGAGTAGTTACAACCGGCACGGGCAGAATCATTTTGAGTGCGATGCTGTGTCGCATGGCTATCCCCTAGGTAATATTAACTATTACTTTGTGTATGCGATACGTACCCTTACACGGGGTCTTTAAAAATCGGTTTATAAAAAGTTACCATTGCGATAACCGGCTGATATCGGCCAAAAACCAGGCATGTACCGGGAAGACCGGCGATACGTAAAAAAGCAAACAAAATCAGAGTCGAAACGGCTCCACACGATGACCAAACGGAGCCCGTAGCGCCAAAGACATAAAGATTATTCGATCGTGCAGATGGCTTCGCCGAGGCCATCGACGACAAAACGGAAGCGTGCCCCGGGCGCAACAAACTTCGTCGCGACGATCGAACCGGTCATGACAATCATGCCCTGCTCAAGGACAAGGTTGCGCCCGGCTAAATGATTGGCAAGCCAAGCCAGCGCCTCGAGCGGATGGCCGAGGGCGTCGGCGCCGCCGCCCTCGCCAGCCAGCGCGCCGTCAATGTCGAGCCGGCCGCGCAGCGCGGCGAGATCGAGCCGTCGCCAGTCGGTGCCGGTGGCCGTGCCGAGGACAACGCCGGCGTTCCAGCAATTCTCGACGATCAGGGAGAAGAGGTCGACATTCGGATAACGGGCATGCCGGTCGTCGATCAACTCGAATGCCGGCAGGCACGCGGCGACGGCGGGGGCTACGCTATCGCGGGTATAGGGCGCGCCCGCAGGCGGTAGAGCTGCGCCAAGACGCACCGCAATTTCGCATTCGAGCCCGAGATGAACGAAGGCATCGGCGCGCAAGATTGCGGGCGATGGGTAGATATTGCCGGCATGGATTGCTCCGGCGAGCGGGTGATGAACCGCGAGAAGATCCTGCATCACCGGCGAAGTCAGCGCGATTTTGTAACCGGCGAAGGATGCGTTCGGCGGCGCGCTCAGGGCGCGATAGTGGGCTTGCGCCGCATACGCTTCGGCCAGGGAACGCGGCCGGCATGAATCGGGACAGGGGCGAAGCGGGCGCCGCGCCGTGTGATCCGTCCATAGAAACCGGGCCGCTTCCGTCAGCCGCCGATCTGTCGCCATGCTCCCCCGCTCGACCTTGCCGGGCGCGATGCCTATTGTGGAGCGGTTTTTCGCCCGGCAAAAGGGGTGCGATAGGGGGCAATGGCAAAAAACATGCAAGGCAAGCAGACGATTATGGTCGCCGGCCCGTATTCGGCGGCGACGGCGGAAATGCGGGCGACCAATCTTCAAGCGTTGAATCGCGCCGGCGCCGAATTGGCGCGCCGAGGCCATATCCCGCTGATCGGCGTCAATGCCGCCCTGCCGGTGCTGGAGGCGGCGGGGCTTCCCGTCACTGATCGGCTGATGATGGACATCTCGCTGGCGCTTGCCGCGCGCTGCGACGCCTGTTTGCGGACCGGCCGGTCGCCGGGCGCGGACCGCGAGGCAGAGGCGATTCGGGCCCGCGGCCGGCCGGTCTATGAGCGCGTCGAGGACGTACCGCCGGTCATCCCACTGGCGGCCGATGCGCGGCCTATCCTCTGGTTCGACGATTTCCGGGCCGGCGATCGCTTCGAGACCGGGACGTTGACGGTCGACGAGGCCGAGGTTGCGGCGTTCGCTTCCGCCTACGATCCGCAGCCGTTTCATATGGACAGCGAAGCCGGCGCCAAGTCGATGTTCGGCCGCATGGTGGCCAGCGGCTGGCACACGGCGGGATTGACTATGCGCCTGATCGTCACCGGGGGCTTTCGCATGGGCAGCGGCGTGATCGGGGTCGGCGCTGACGAGCTGCGCTGGAAGGCCGTTCTGCCGGGCGACCGCCTGCGGGTGGTGGGCGAGGTGGTCGAAGCGCGCGCTTCGGCCAACCGGCCGGATCGCGGCATTGTGCGGGTTCGCTATCGCACCCTCAATCAGAACGACGAGGAAGCGCAGCACATCGTCGCCACCCACATTGTCCTGAAGCGGCCGGCGGCGGGTTAATAGCGCTCGCCGTTTTTGTGGGTAAAGACATAAGTGCTGCCGGCGTGGGTTGCGACCAGATCGTCGTCCGGATAGGCGGCCGAATCGCCGGGCGTACGGTCGCCGACTTCGAGATAGACCGCATCCTGCGTTGACCGGTTGACCAGATGATGCCCATCGGGCCGGCCGGCGGGAAAACCGGCGACCATGCCCGTTCGCAGAGTCTGCGCGCCGGCGTCCGTCACCAGCGCCAGCTCGCCTTCGAGCACGATGACGAACTCGTCCTGGCGCGCATGCCAGTGACGGATCGACGACATGACGCCGGGCGGCAGGCGGACGAGATTGACGCCGAAATTCTTGAGCCCCAGCGCATCGCCGAGGATTTGTTTGCTGCGGCCGGCGACGGCCCGCCGGAACGGCTCGGGGTAACCAGAACCGGTGCGCGCCGGCACCGTCGCCGGGTCGAGCGCGGGCAGGGAAAGAACGGGCTTGTCGTCGGCCATAGGAGCCTCTTTTCGTCGGCGCGGGCGGCGTTGCCGCAGCCTAGCTGCGATAGAAATATTCGACCAGGGCCATGGGGATGAAGGGGATATACGTGCACAGGAGCAGGACGAAGACCAGCACGCCAATAAACCAGATATTGACCTTGGTCACTTCCCAAACATCGGCCTTGGCGATGGCGCAGGCGGTCATCAGCACGCTGGCCACCGGCGGCGTTTGCTGGCCGATGCCGAGATTGATCGTGACCACCAGACCGAAATGCACGGGATCGATGCCGGCGGCGTTGACCAGCGGCATGACCACCGGCACGGTCAGGATGATCGCCGCCGCCGAATGGAGGAACAGACCGAGCATCAGGAAGAGAACGTTGAGAATGGCGAGCACGACCCATTTATTGGTGGTGAAGGCGATGATCGCCTCGGCCAGTTTCTGCGGCGCCTGGGCGGCCGTCAGGAAATTGCCGACCAGGGCCGAGGTGGCGACCAGCAGCATGACAACGGCCGTCTGGACGCCGCCCTCGATCATCGCCTCGTGCAGATGGCGCATGTCGAGCTCGCGATAGATCACGGTGCCGACGAATAGCGCCGTTATCACGGCGATGCCGGCGCCCTCGGTCGCGGTGACGATGCCGCCGAAGATCGTTCCCAGGATCACCACCGGCAGGATGAAGGCCCAGATCGCCTCGCGGAACGTCCGCCGGATTTCGCGCAGATTGAAGGCCTGCTCCACCGGCAGGTCGTAGACCACAGCGAAACGGTAGGCCATTCCCATCAGCAGCAATCCGCCAAGTACGCCGGGCACGATGCCGGCGACGAAAAGCTGGACGACCGAGGTGTTGGCCATCACAGCATAAAGGATCATCGGGATCGACGGCGGGATGATCACGGCAAGCGTCGCCGACGACGAAATGACCGAGGCGGCGAGGGCGGTCGGGTAACCCCTTTTCTTCATCGCCGGAATCAAGATCGAGCCGAGCGCCGCCACGTCGGCCACCGCCGAGCCGGAAATCTCGGCGAAAAACATCGAGGTGCCGATCGACACCATGGCGAGTCCGCCGCGGATGAAGCCGAGTAGGGCGGAGGCGAAGGCGATCAGGCGGCGTGAAATCCCCGAGGCGTTCATGATCGCGCCGGCAAAAATGAACAGGGGGATGGCGAGCAGCGGGAAATTGGTCGCGCCGTTGAACATGATAATCGCCAGGTCGGGAAGGGAAGAAACCCCCTGGGTGAGCGCCATGGCGCCGGTGGCGACGATGCCAAGGCCGACGGCGATCGGCACGTTGATCAGCGTGAGCGCCATCAGGGCGACGAACAGGACAAGGATTTCCATTGCAACCCTACTCCGTCGACGCGAGGTCCTGCGCCCCGTTGCGGCCGCGGGCCGGTACGGTGTGCGCCATCGTCTTGCGCCAGGCGTCGGGCATGCTGGCAAGCTGGGCCAGAATGAACAGGATAGCGCCGATCGGGATGACCGATTGGGTAAACGGCACCGACACTTCAGGCAGGCTGACCAGATAACTGCCCTCAAGCACTTCGACAACAGTCCAGCCGGTCCACGTGAGCAGGGCAAAAAACCCGATGACCAGCGCCTCGGCAAGAACAAACATGGCGGCGCGTAGGGGCGGCCGCAGTGTCGCGACCACGCCGGGGACGCCGATATGCGCCCGCCGGAAGGCGGCGAGCGCCGCCCCGTAATAAGTGAGCCAGGCAAGAAGAATCGAGGCGACCTCGTCGTACCAGACGAGCGACTCGCCGGCCGTACGGAAAACAATGCCGGCGATCACCACCGCCGACATTGCCACCACAAGCACGATCACGATCGCTTCGAGCAGCCGTTCGAACGCCCGTCTAATCCCCGTGAACACGCGCCCCCCGCTGATTGCCCGGCGATTGTACGCCCGATATGGGCCGGATCAGGACGATGCGCCGAGGCTGAGCGCCTTGTCGATCAGCTTTTTGGCGTCCGGCACTTCGGTCGAGAACTCTTCGTAGATCGCCTTGCTCGCCTTGATGAAGGCGTCCTTGTTAGCCTCGTTGACCTGCATGCCGGCCGCCTTGAGCTTGTCGAGAAGGTCCTTGTCCTCGCGTTCGGCGGTCGAATAGACGAAGGCCTGGGTTTCCTTGGCCGTGTCCTCGAGGATCTTGCGTACGTCGGCGGGCAGCCCGGCGAATTTACGCGACCCGGCAGTGATGTAGGCGGGCGTATAAACATGGCCGGTGAGGGACAGGTATTTTTGCACTTCCTGGAACTTGGCGCTGTAGATCTGGGTGAACGGGTTTTCCTGACCGTCCATCACGCCGGTCTTGAGGGCTACAAACACTTCCGAGAACTTCATCGGGCTCGGGTTGGCGCCATAGGCTTGGAACATCTTCACCCGCCATTTGCCCTCGGGGACGCGCAGTTTGATACCCTGCAGATCGGTGGGCGCGACGATCGGCCGCTTGCTGCTGGTGATGTGGCGGAAACCGTTCTCCCATACGCCGAGGATATGATAGCCCTTCTGTTCGGCTGCGGGGGCGAGGCTCGGCCAGAACACTTCCTTTTCGATGCGCGACATATGGCTGCGGTTTTTGACCAGATACGGCATCTCGAACATGCCGAACAGGTCGACCTCGGACGACATGACCGTCGACGGCAGCGACAGGTCGAGCGTGCCGAGCTTAAGCTTCTGCATCATTTCCTTGTCGCCGCCGAGCTGGCTCGACCCGAAAACGACGACCTTCGCCTTGGCGCCGAGCCTGGCGTTGGCCCGCTTGGCGAATTCATCGGCCGATTGGGCGAAGAGCGAGCCGGGCTCGCCGACATGGCCGAACTTGATCTCGATTTGCGCAAACGCGCCGTTGGCCGCGAACGCCGCCGCAAACGCCGCCATTCCCAAAAACAGCTTGGCACGCATGACGTTATCTCCCCGTATCAGTTTTTTCGGCTGGGAAGATGATACGGGGTCGCCGGAGCCGGGGCAACCGGCTGATATCGGCGATGTCTGGAGCGCCGGCGCCTAGGGCTGGGGCGGCGGGCTCGGCACGATGCCGACCAGGAACCGCACGATCGATCCATCATCGCCGACCAGCGGCAGAATAAGCCGGCTCCAGACGGTGATCGACGGTCTTATTTTGGATAGCGGGTAGTGTTCGGTGAAGATCGGCAGGCGGCGCGCCGCTACGGCGCGATAGATCGAGAGGAAGAAAATCGAGGCATAGTTGCCGTTGTCGATTTCAGAGGCCCGCCGGCCGGTCATGTCGACGCCGCAGCGTTCAGCGACCCGAGAGCCGTAGAGACGATAGATAAAATCCCATCCGTCATTGCACAAATCGACCAGCATGATGTAGCCAAGCGCCGGTCGCATATCGACCGGATCGATCGACCGGATATGGGGAAGATCGTCCTCGCGCGGCAGGCGACGCCAGTAATCCTGCAAGAACGATAGCTGAGCGACAGGCAATGCGTTAGTCGCCGGAGACCAGGTTATCGTCGGTTTCCGCAGGCCGTTCAGGACGAATATATCGTCAACCCCGGCGGTGTCGCCGCCGATCAGCTGGCCGGTCAGAAGGCCAACGACCGATCGGTCTGTTGGCTTCTTCCACTCTGCGGCAGGCAAGACGGACATGGCCCTTCGTTTCTGCTCATGGAAAACTGTGCGTCCGGCGAAACGAGTCTGCCTCAGATCCGGGAGCCGGAAAATACGCTATTCGAGGGTATCTCCCTCATGGGTACCCATTCCGAATAATAGGAACGGCCAATCCTTGAGGTCGCGCCGCGCCGATCAGGGCAGCAGGATGGTCGAACCCATCGTCTTGCGCGCCTCGATATCGCGATGCGCCTGCGCCGCGTCCTTCAGCGCGTAGGTCTGGTTGATCCCGATCTTGACCGCGCCTTTCTTCACGACGTCGAACAGCTCGGCCGCGGTCGCCACGAGGTCTTCGCGCTTGGTGACATAGGTGAGGAGCGTGGGCCGGGTCACATAGAGCGAGCCTTTCTGGGCGAGCAGGCCGATATTGAACGGCGGCACCGCGCCCGAGGCGTTGCCATAGCTGACCATGTAGCCGAGCGGCCGCAAGCAATCGAGCGACGGCAGGAAGGTATCCTTGCCGACGCCGTCATAGACCGCGGGCACGCCGGCGCCGCCGGTCAACTCCCTCACCTTCTCGGCGAAATTGACCTCGCGATATAGGATCGTGTGGTCGCAACCGTGCGCCGCCGCGATCTTGGCTTTCTCGGCCGAGCCAACTGTGCCGATGACGGTGGCGCCGAGATGCTTCGCCCACTGGCAGATGATCTGCCCGGCGCCGCCGGCCGCGGCATGGACGAGGATCGTGTCGCCCTTCTGCACCCGATAGGTGCGGCGGATCAGATACTGCGCCGTCATTCCCTTGAGCATCATCGATGCCGCCTGCCGGTCGCTGATCCCCTCGGGCACCTTAACCAGGCGGCCGGCCGGAATGTTGCGCGTCTCGGCATAGGCGCCGATCGGGGCGTTGCCATAGGCGACACGGTCGCCGGCCTTTAATTCGCTCACCCCCGGCCCGACCGCCTCGACGATGCCAGCACCTTCGCTGCCGATCGCCGTCGGCAGGGCGACCGGATAGAGGCCGCTGCGGTGATAGGTGTCGATGAAATTGAGCCCGATCGCCGTATGGCGGATCCGCGCCTCGCCCTGACCGGGGGGCGGAACATCGACGTCCTCCCATTGCAGCACTTCGGGCCCGCCGGTTTTATGGATACGGATGGCTTTGGTCATGACGCGGTATCCTCGAGGTCTTATGGTGTCGTATGGGAGGCCGCGACGGCGGCCGCGTCCGGACGCTAACACGAAGCGCTAGCGCTTTGTAGGACCGTGGGGATCGTAAAATTAGCCGATGAATCAGGTGATTTACTTTGCAGTTGACAACACAGTGACATTGCCTCCCTCTGCAAGCCCGAGTCGTTTTTGACGGGCGGCATCAAACCGCTTTTTCAGTTCTGGCTCAGCAGCGAGTCTTTCGTCGATAAATGCACGAAGTGCATCGGCGATGATGCGTTGCTCGGGTGCCCCTCGATGGGCCTCACAGAAATCAAGAAGCTCATTGGCCAAAGGTTCATGAAGCTTCCATCGACCCCGTGGTTTGGTCGGCTGTTTTTTGCGCATTCTTTTATGGTACCAGTTGGTACCAGTTGGTACCAGTTGGTACCAGATTTAGCTTGACCGTCCTGGCCGGGCCTATCAATATGAATGGCGGAAGAAAAAGCGGCCCTTCTAGGCCGCTTAGTTAATCGACGGAGGTGGTGGGATTCGAACCCACGGGTCCTTGGTTTCTTGTGAGGATACAAGGACCGCCGGATTATAAATCCGGAGCTTTAAGCCGCTCAGCCACACCTCCAAGAAGCGCCCTGCCTTGATCGGCGGGGCGCTTTTCGTTGCAACGACGATCCGCCTGGTGGGCCTTGCTGTCAACTGGATATTGGGGTTCATTCCTGAAAAACACACAACATATTGATTTTCTCTGTAGAATCCCTTCTTTTCCATAGACCCCGATTCGCCTGATGGTGCAATGGCTGGCTGAAGGCTAACCTTGGGTGCAGTCGAGTCGTTGACGTGAAGGACGGCATATGGCCACCCAGCTCGCCGCCGGACTAGGACAGCCGGCCTCCGCCCCGCCCGAACAGGGCGGCGTTCTTGCCCTCGGTCTGGCGCTGTTCGCGGCCGGGGCGCTGGTTCTGGTGATGCGCGACCCGGCGATGGCGTTGCTGTTCCTGATTGGCGGCCTGATGGGCGTGACCCTCTATCACGCGGCGTTCGGCTTCACGGCCGCCTATCGCCGGTTGTTCGTCGAGCGCGATGTGACCGGCGTGCGCGCGCAGCTGATCATGGTGGCGATCGCGACGCTTCTGTTCGCGCCGGTTCTGGCCGCCGGCTCGGCGTTCGGGCGCGAGGTCGTCGGGGCGGTTTCGCCGGTGGGCTGGCAGGTGGCGATCGGGGCCTTCATGTTCGGAGTCGGCATGCAGCTCGGCGGCGGATGCGGATCGGGCACGCTGTTCACGCTGGGCGGCGGATCGGCGCGAATGATCGTCACTTTTATTGCCTTCGTCGCCGGCTCGTTCTGGGCCAGCCTGCACATGGTGTGGTGGCAGGGCCTGCCGTCGCTGGGCGAGATTTCGCTCGGCGAATCGCTCGGCTGGCCGGCCGGCGTGGCGCTGCAGCTCGGCTTCCTCGCGGTTCTTGCCTATGCGCTGAAACTGTGGAGCAAGGCGGCGCCCGTTCGTGCCCGGCCCGCGCCGGAAGAAGGATGGCGGCGATGGTTGCGCGGACCGTGGCCGTTGCTGGCGGGCGCGGTCGCGCTGGCCGTGCTCAATTTCGTAACCCTGCTCGCTGCCGGCCATCCATGGTCGATCACCTGGGCGTTCACGCTGTGGGGGGCGAAGACGGCGCAGCTTTTCGGCTGGATTCCGGCGGCGGGCTCGTTCT
>JACQAF010000112.1 GCA_016195145.1 Rhodospirillales bacterium | reverse complement strand
TTCAGCGACTTCTCGATGACCCCCGGGCATCCGGGCAACATCACGGGGGCGAAGATTCTCGGCGTGTTCGGCGACTCGGTGACCACCGACCACATCTCTCCCGCCGGCTCGATCAAGCCGACCTCGCCCGCGGGCATCTACCTGCAGGAGCACGACGTCGCGGTGGCCGACTTCAACAGCTACGGCGCTCGCCGCGGCAACCACGAGGTGATGATGCGCGGCACTTTCGCCAATATCCGCCTCAAGAACGAAATGGCCCCGGGCACGACCGGCGGTATGGCCCGCCATATGCCGGACGGGACCGTGATGTCGATCTATGACGCGGCGATGAAATACAAGGCCGAGGGCGTGCCGCTGGTGGTTTTGGCCGGCAAGGAATACGGCACCGGCTCGTCGCGCGACTGGGCGGCGAAGGGCACGATGCTGCTCGGCATCAAGGCGGTGATCGTCGAGAGTTTCGAGCGCATCCATCGCTCGAATCTCGTCGGCATGGGCGTGCTGCCGCTGCAATTCCCCGAGGGCGTCGATCGCAAGACGCTGAAGCTCGATGGCAGCGAGATTTTCGATCTTTCCGGCGTCGCCGATGGTGTCAAGCCGCGCATGACGGTGACCCTAGCCATCAAGCGCGCCGACGGTTCGACGCAGTCTGTGCCGCTCATCTGCCGCATCGATACGCTCGACGAGGTGGAATATTACCGCCACGGCGGTATCCTGCCCTACGTCCTGCGCGGCTTGTTGAAGGCGGCGTAACGGGGTTTCCGCCGCGTTCACGGAGCTTTGAGGGCCCCTCACCCAAAGGTGATTGGCCCGCAATACGGCGGGGTTTATCTTTCTGCCATGCGATACGCATCTCGTGGGGCTTATGCCGTGATCGTTTGTGTGCTTGCGGCGTCTGCCGTCGGCGTGCGCGCGCTTGCCGCCGAACCGGCGGCGCGGCCGGTGGTGATCGAGCTGTTCACCAGCCAGGGCTGCAGCTCCTGTCCGCCGGCCGACGCTTTCCTGGGCGAGCTTGCGGGGCGCAAGGACGTCGTCGCGCTCGCGCTTCATGTCGATTACTGGGATTACATCGGCTGGAAAGACCCCTATGCCCAGCGCGCCTTCACCGAGCGCCAGCGCGAATACGCCCGTTCGCTCGCCCAGCGTTATGTCTACACGCCGCAAATGGTGGTTGACGGCCGCCTTCAGGGCGTGGGCTCCGACCGGGCGGAAATCAACCGGCTGATCGCCGCCGCCGCCGGCGAACGCAAGAAAACCGCGGCGGCGAATCCCGAAGTGAAACTGGTCCCCGCCGGCGACGGCGGACGCGATGTCCGCATCGAGGGCGGCAGCTTCCGCGGCAAGGCGGCGGTGTGGGCGGCGTTCTACGACAGCCGGCACCAGACATCGGTGCTGCGCGGCGAAAACCGCGGCCGCAACCTCGTCGACTACAACGTAGTGCGCGAGCTGCGCCCGCTCGGCGTGTTCGACGGCCGGCCGGCGACCCTGCGGCTTGAGGTCAGCGAGACGGCGAGCACATGCGACGCCGGCGTGGTTGTCGTCCAGGCGCTGGCGGCCGACGGCACGCCGTCGGGCCCGATCATCGGCGCCGTCTCCTTCGACATGCCACGCCAGCCAGGGCGGTAAGCGACGCGCGCTAAAGCGACGTTCGCAAGTCCCACAGTTCCGGGAACAGGCGGATGTCGAGCAGCTTGCGCAGATAGGCGACCCCCGCCGTCCCCCCGGTGCCGCGCTTGAAGCCGATCACCCGCTCGACCGTGGTCACGTGGCGGAAGCGCCACTGGCGGAAGAAATCCTCGAGGTCGACAAGCTCCTCGGCGAACTCGTAAAGATCCCAGTATTTGCCGGTGTTCTCGTAAATCTGCCGCCACGCCGCCTCGACCGAGGGGTTGGCGACATAGGGCTGGCTCCAGTCGCGATCGGTGGCCGTCCGGTCGAGCGCGAAGCCGCGCCGCGCCAGCAGGCGGTTGGCCTCGTCGTAGATGCTCGGCGATTCGAGCGCTTCGGTCAGCGACCGGCGGATGTCGGGACGATGGGCGTGGGGTTCGACCATCGTCCGGTTCTTGTTGCCGAGAATGAATTCGATCGTCCGGTACTGATAGGACTGGAAGCCCGAGGACCGGCCGAGCTGCGCGCGGAACGCCATGTATTCGCTGGGCGTCAGGGTCGAGAGCACATCCCAGGCCTGGATCATCTGGGCCATGATCCGCCCGACGCGGGCCAGCATCTTGAATGTTGCCCGCAAGTCGTCGCGGCGCACCCGTTCGACCGCCGCGCGCAGTTCGTGCAGCACCAGCTTCATCCACAACTCGGTCGCCTGATGCTGGATGATGAACAGCATCTCGTTATGGCTGTCGGAAAGCGGCGTCTGGGCGGCGAGCACCTTGTCGAGGGCGAGATAGTCGCCATAGCTCATCTCGCCGGCAAAATCGGTATGCGCCCCCTCGGTCGGCTGGTCGGCGGGCGGCTTGTCGCTTGCGGCCATCGCGCGTTTCTCCTTGTCTGCGGTCAGGTGACGGCGGCGCGGGCGTGAAACTCGGCGCGGTCCCAGGCGCGGGTGTCGAGAACGTCCTTGAGCGCCGCGACCGCGTCCCACATATCGGCGTGGCGCAGGTAAAGCGGCGCGAAGCCGAAGCGCAGGATGTCGGGGGCGCGGAAATCGCCGATCACGCCGCGCGCGATCAGCGCCTGCATGACCGGATAGCCGTGCGGATGGCGGAACGAGACCTGGCTGCCGCGCCGCGCTGTCTCGCGCGGCGAGAGGAGGTCGAGCCCGTGGCCCGCGCAGTCGCGCTCGACCAGCGCGATGAACGCCTCGGTAAGTGCGGTCGATTTCGCCCGCAGCGCGCCCATGTCGGCGGCAAGCAGCAGATCGACGCCGATCTCCAGCGCGGCGAGCGACAGGATTGGCGGCGTGCCGCACAGATAGCGGCCGATGCCGGCGGCCGGCCGGTAGGCGGGCTCGAAGGCGAACGGGGCGGCGTGGCCGAGCCAGCCCGATAGCGGCTGGACGAAATTTTCCTGATGCCGCCGGGCGACATGGACGAAGGCCGGCGCGCCCGGCCCGCCATTGAGGTATTTGTAGCCGCAGCCGACGGCGAAATCGGCGTCCGCGGCCGCGAGATCGACCGGCACCGCCCCGGCGCTGTGGGCGAGATCCCAGATCGCCAGCGCGCCCGCGTCGTGCGCGCGCC
>JACQAF010000111.1 GCA_016195145.1 Rhodospirillales bacterium | reverse complement strand
CCTACGGCGCGCCGGCCGGAAGCTGATCGGCTCGCGAGAGGAACACCCCTCGCGGGAACGGGCGGCCGGCGGGATCGTTTGCCGCCCGTTCTTTTGCGGAAGATCGCGATGGGTGGCCGCCTTGGGCAAGGCCGAGGCTGAGGCAGAGACGAAGGACAAGGGGGAAGTCAGATGTCTGGCGTGGTGAAGTTGGTCGGATGGGCCGTGGTCGCGGTGCTTGTAGTCGTGCTGATTTCCAACAGCACGCGGCAGGCAGGGCTCTCGGACGGGGCAAAAGGCAGCTATCTCGGACGGATGGTCAACGACGCCCAGGTTCCCCCCGACATCGCCAAGGCCCTGGCCAACCGGGTCGAAACGCAGCGGAACTAACCGAAAAAACATTTGGGAGCGAGCGCCAATGAAGCTCACATCGACCGTCGCAAAATCCATTCTCCGGTTTGTATCGGCCGCCGCTATGGCGGTGTCGTTGCTGCTTATCGGCAGTCTGGCCGATGGGCCGTCGCCAGCCATGGCGCAACTCGCCAATCCCCAGCTCGCACAGGGCGCCACGGAACGCGACACCAATACGCGCGAACGCCCGATGGCCGGCATCACCAATTCGAGCGACGCCGACCTTCTGCGCGCCCTCAAGGGTGCGCAAGGCATGGTTACAATCCCCGACCAGAAAGCCGCCCGGCTCATCCAGCCGCAGGGGCGCGACTGGCGCGCCACGGTCAACGGGCCGGTGCGCGTGTGGGGATCGTGGATAATTTTGGGGATGATCGCGCTGCTGATCGTCTTCTACCTCACGCGCGGCACGATCCGCATCGACGCCGGCCCGTCGGGCCGGACGATCGAGCGCTTCAATGCGGTTGAGCGGTTTGTCCATTGGCTGACGGCGAGCTCGTTCGTCGTGCTGGCGCTGACCGGACTGAACATCACCTATGGGCGCTATGTGTTGCTGCCGCTGCTTGGGCCCGATGTGTTTTCGCTCCTGACCATCGGCGGGAAATACGTCCACAACTATCTCGCTTTCCCGTTCATGATCGGGCTCGTCCTGATGCTGGTGCTGTGGATCTGGCACAACATTCCGAACCGTTACGATCTGCAATGGCTCGCGGCGGGCGGCGGCCTGTTCGCCAAGGGATCGCATCCGCCGGCGCGCAAGTTTAACGCCGGACAGAAAATCCTGTTCTGGCTGGTCATAATTGGCGGCGCGGCGATCAGCATCTCGGGCATCTATCTGCTCTTTCCGTTCCAGTTCGGCGATGTCAACACCCAGCAGACGGCGCAGCTCGTCCACGCCGTGGTGTCGCTGATCCTGACCGCGGTGATCATCGCCCACATTTATATCGGCTCGCTCGGGATGGAAGGCGCGTTCGACGCCATGGGCACCGGCATGGTCGACGAAAACTGGGCCCGCGAGCATCACAATGTCTGGGTGGCGGAAATGAAAGGGGAACGCGTTCCCCAAGCCAAGCCGGGCCACGACTGACCGGAGCGCTGCGGCCCCGGAATTGGTCCGGGGCCGCGCCTTCTGGTGGGCCGCCTGCCGGCCGCGATCTATGCCCATGCTGAAGCCGACGTCTTTCATCGCACCCGCCCTGGCGGGTTTTTTAATGCTTGGGGGCGTCGCGCCGGCTTCGGCCGAATTTGCCGGCCACGGCGCGATCGTCAATTCGGTTGTCGTATCGCCCGATGGCAAGCAGGTGTTGTCGGGAAGCTGGGATTACACGGTCCGCCTGTGGGACCTGGCGACGCAGAAGGAGATCAGGGTTCTCAACGAACACCGGGCGAGCGTCAATTCGGTGGTCTTCCTGCCCGGCGGCCGGCAGGCGCTTTCGGCAAGCTGGGATTCGACGATCAAGCTGTGGGACCTGGCGACGGGCAAGGCGATCCGCAGTTTCGCCGGGCACGCCAATAACGTCAGCTCCGTCGCCGTCAGCCGCGACGGAAAAATCGCCGTTTCCGGCGGCTGGGACCGGACCGTGCGGCTGTGGGATGTGGGAAGCGGGCGGGAACTCAGGACGCTATCCGGCCACGGGGCGAATGTGATGTCGGTCGCCTTTCTGCCCGACGGCAAGACCGTGCTGTCCGGCGGTTACGATCAGACATTGAAATTATGGAGCGTGGAAAGCGGCGCCGAGATCGCGACGCTCGCCGGCCATGCCAACAGCGTCAATGCGGTGTCGGTGTCGCCCGATGGAAAGCGCGCCCTGTCGGCGAGCACCGACATGACGGTGCGACTCTGGGATCTGGAAAGCCGCCAGGAAATCCTTGTCCTCGCCGGCCATGACGGCTTCGTCACCTCGGTCGCATTTTCGCCCGACGGAAAATTCGCGCTGTCCGGCGGCGGCGACCGCACGATGCGGCTGTGGGACCTCGCCACCGGACAGGAAATCCGCGCCTTTCGCGGCCATCGCAAGCCCGTCTGGTCGGTGACGTTCACGCCCGACGGCGCGCGCGGCCTGTCGGCCGGCTACGATGAAGTGATCAGGCTGTGGAATCTCGCAAGCGGCGAGGAAATCTCGCCCTGAGCAGGGCAGGGAATCGGCCCGCAAAGGAAATCGGCAAAAAAAGAACCGCGCCTTGCGCCGGCGGCCCGGCACAGGAACCGTCGCGCGATTGTCGGAACTAGAGGCGGACGCTGCTCGCCGCGGTATAGAGATCGCTCGATGTCTGCTGGATCGTCTCCAGCCAGATCCCCGCGCCGACCGCAATGACAATGGCAGCAGCAATGCCGATAACGATTATTTTCATACGCTTCTCCCCGGGCCGACTTGAAGGCTGCGAACGACCCGCAGCCAATGCGACCTTAGTTCTTGAAGTCTAGCGCCGCAGCAGGCGAAATCAAGACATTAGGAAATAAGACCGGTTCGAACAGGTGATTTTCAGCGCCCGCTGCCCGATGAGGCGGCGCCGGTGGTCGCTTGCTTGAGAAATGCGATCAGGTCCGATCGGTCCTCGGCCTGCGACAGGCCGCCATACATCTTGGTTCCGGGGACCATCGCCTCGGAATCATGTAAAAAGGCATCGAGCGTTTTTTCGTTCCAAACGATGCCCGACGCCTTGAGCTCGTCGGTATAGAGATAATCGGGCACACTGCCGGCGGCGCGGCCGAACAAACCATAGAGACGCGGGCCGACCTTGTTGCGCCCGTCTGGCTCCAGCGTGTGGCAGCTTACGCATTTGCGCCATAGCTTTTCGCCATGGCTGAGATCGGCCGCGCCGGCCGATGAGGCAAAGGCGGCCGCCGCGAGGATCGCTGCAGCGGCGCGCGATAAAACAAGCTGGGCGATAATTTTGGTCATGACCGGGCCAAAGTTCTCTCGCGTGGTTGGTGTTAATCCGCAACTGTCGCCTGCGAGGACCGTAACGCAGGGCGAATGCAGCTAGGGGAGTCGCTCCTCAATCGCGCTTTTTTTTCATGTCGTCAATCGGCTCAAGCGCGATCGCGTCGCTGTTGATCAGTATTTTCCCGGCGTTTTCGAAGTTGACGGTTACCCGCGGGCCAATCACCGATTGCACCTGGCCGATGCCCCAATCGGGGCGGTCGGGATGGCAAACGAAACTGCCGGGTGTAAGACGGCCCATGGCGGGATTCTCCTTCGACCGGAGTCTAGCCTGTCTTGCCGGACTTGAAAAACCCGCCTATTGGACGGAGTGTGGGGCAACAGAAAGGATTCGATATGGGGGACTGCAAAGACCTGAGGTTGAGCGAGTTACTGGCCGCACGGCTTTGTCACGATCTGGTGGGCCCGATCGGCGCCGTGGCAAATGGGGCCGAATTGCTGGACGACGGCAGCCCGACGGTCGATCCCGAGGTGGTGGCGCTGATCGGCGGGTCGGCTCGCCAGGGCAGCCGGCGGCTGCAATTCTTCCGTATGGCCTTCGGCAGCGGTAACACGATCCCGACTTCGGCGCGGCTGGCTGCGCTTCAGCGGGCGGCCAGCGAATTGCTCGACGGCGGCCGGGTGACGCTCGACTGGCGCGGCGCCGATCCGGCCGTGGAGGCGCAAATGGGCCAGGTTGCGGCAAAACTGGTTCTCCTTCTGGTTTTGTTGGCGGTCGATACCCTGCCGCGCGGCGGCACAATCCGCCTCGGAGTTGGGATCGCTGATGGCCGCCTTACGATCGAGGCGCAGGCCGCCGGCCAGGCGGCGTTGCCGGCCGAACTTGGACGGGCAATCCGCGAGGGTTGTGATATCGAGGAACTTAATCCTAAAATTGCGCCGGGTTACCTCGCGGCCCGGCTTGCCCGCGATGCCGGGGGGGCGCTGAGCTGTGCGCCGCTATCGCCGGAAGGCGTAGTCTGGACAGCGGCAATTCCTTTTGGCGTATAGAGAACTCGGCCTCTTTTTACTGCTCCTTAATCTTCTTTTGCGACGCTCAGTCCGTGCTCATGGCGGTTCGGCAAGAGGCCGGGCTGTTCGGGGCTAAAACCCGATCCGATGGGAAGGGGCGGCCATGGATGATCTTCTGCGCGACTTTCTGACTGAATCTGCTGAAAGCCTTTCGGTTCTCGATCTTGAGCTGGTGAAGCTTGAGCGGAACCCCAACGATCCCGAGCTTCTCGGCAATATTTTTCGCCTCGTTCACACGATTAAGGGAACCTGCGGGTTCCTCGGCCTGCCGCGTCTCGAAGCGGTCGCCCATGCCTCGGAAAACGTCCTTGGCAAAGTGCGCGATAACGAACTGACGGTCACGCCGATTGCGGTCAGCCTGATCCTCGAATCCCTCGACCGGATCAAGAACCTGCTGTCGACGCTGGAGCAGACCGAGGCCGAGCCGCCCGGCGACGACGCCGACCTGATTGCCCGGCTCAACGTGCTGGCCGCCGGCGCCGCCGGCTCGGCGAGCGCTGAATCGGTCGATGCAGTATTCGCATTTGTGCCGGTCGCGGCTGCACAGGTTGCTCCGGTCGAAGATCACGTCGAGGAGATGGCGCCGGTTTCCGCACCCGCCGCGCTCGATGAACCTGCGGTCGAACCGGAAGTCGTGACCAAGAGCGTACAGAACCCTAGCGATAAGCCGAGCAAGGAAACCAAGGACTCGGCCGTCGCCGCGCAGAGCATCCGGGTCAATGTCGATTTGCTCGAAAACCTGATGACCATGGTCAGCGAGCTGGTGCTGACCCGCAACCAACTGCTGCAGATCCTGCGCAGCCAGAAGGACAGCGAATTCGCCGCACCGTTGCAACGCCTCAATCACGTCACCTCCGAACTGCAAGAAGGGGTGATGAAGACGCGGATGCAGCCGATCGGCAATGCATGGGCGAAACTGCCGCGTATGGTGCGCGATCTGTCGCACGAACTGAGCAAGAAGATCGACCTGCAGATGATCGGCGCCGAGACGGAGCTGGATCGCCAGGTTCTCGAACTGATCAAGGACCCGCTCACCCATCTCGTCCGCAATTGCGCCGATCACGGTCTCGAGAAACCGGCCGAACGCAAGAAGGCGGGCAAGAGCGAAACCGGCCGTATCACCCTCAACGCCTTCCACGAAGGCGGTCATATCATCATCGAGATTTCCGACGACGGCCGCGGCCTCCCGGTCGACAAGATCAAGGCCAAGGCGCTCGCTAACGGCCTGGCGACCGAATCCGAACTGGCGAGCATGTCGGATCAGCAGATCCACCAGTACATCTTCAAGGCCGGCTTCTCGACCGCTGCTCAGGTGACCAGCGTTTCAGGTCGCGGCGTCGGCATGGATGTCGTGCGCACCAACATCGAGAAAATCGGCGGCACGGTCGAGCTCAAATCCGGCCCCGGCAAGGGCACGGCATTCGTCATCAAGATCCCGCT
>JACQAF010000039.1 GCA_016195145.1 Rhodospirillales bacterium | reverse complement strand
TCGGTCGAGGACATGAAAATCCTGTTCGACGGCATCCCGCTCGAAAAAATGAGCGTGTCGATGACCATGAACGGCGCGGTTTTGCCGGTGCTCGCCATGTTCGTCGTCGCCGGCGAGGAGCAGGGCGCCAAGCAGAGCCAGCTTTCGGGGACCATCCAGAACGACATCCTCAAGGAGTTCATGGTCCGCAACACCTATATCTATCCGCCGGGCCCGAGCATGCGGATCGTCGCCGACATCATCGAGCACACGGCGCATCACATGCCGAAATTCAATTCGATCTCGATTTCCGGCTATCACATCCAGGAAGCCGGGGCGACCTGCGTGCAGGAGCTCGCCTTCACGCTCGCCGACGGCCTCGACTACGTGCGCGCCGCGCGGTCGAAGGGCCTCGATATCGACGCCTTCGCGCCGCGCCTGTCGTTCTTCTTCAATGTCGGCATGAATTTTTTCATGGAGATCGCCAAGCTGCGCGCGGCGCGGCTTCTGTGGTCGCGCATCGTCAGCCGGTTCGAGCCGAAGAACCCCGGCAGCCTCGCGCTGCGCACGCATGTGCAGACCTCGGGCGTCAGCCTGACCGAACAGGACCCCTACAACAACATCGTCCGCACGACGATCGAGGCGCTGGCCGCCGTGCTCGGCGGCACGCAATCGCTGCACACCAATTCCTTCGACGAAGCGCTGGCGCTGCCCTCGCCGTTCGCCGCGCGCATCGCCCGCAACACGCAGCTGATCATCGCCGAGGAAACCGGCATCCCGCATGTCATCGATCCCTTGGGTGGCAGCTATTACGTCGAACACCTGACCCACAGCATCGCCGCCGAGGCGTGGAAGCTGATCGAGGAGGTCGAGGCGATGGGCGGCATGACCAAGGCGATCGAATCCGGCATGCCGAAGCTCAGGATCGAGGAATCCGCCGCCCGCCGGCAGGCGCGCATCGACCGCGGCGAGGACACCATCGTCGGTGTCAATAAGTACCGGCCCGATCAGGCCGAAAAGATCGATATCCTCGACATCGACAACACGGCGGTGCGCGAAAACCAGATCGCGCGGCTCAAGAAGCTCCGCCAGTCCCGCGACGACAAGGCCTGCCGCGCGGCGCTCGACGCGCTGTCGCGCGCGGCCGCGTCGGGCGAAGGCAACCTGCTCGGACTCGCCATCGCCGCGGCGCGGACGCGGGCGACGGTGGGCGAGATTTCGGACGCGCTGGAGAAGGTGTTCACCCGCCACCGTGCGGTGATCCGCAGCGTTTCGGGCATTTACGGTTCGGCCTATGACGGCGACGAGGGCTTCCAGCGCATCCAGCGCGAGGTCGCGGCCTTCGCCACCGAGGAAGGCCGCCGGCCGCGCATGCTGGTGGTCAAGCTCGGCCAGGACGGCCATGATCGCGGCGCCAAGGTGATTGCCACCGCCTTCGCCGATATCGGCTTCGACGTCGATGTCGGCGCGCTGTTCCAGACGCCCGAAGAAGCCGCCCGCCAGGCGGTCGAAAACGATGTGCACGTGATCGGCGTGTCGTCGCAGGCGGCCGGCCATAAAACACTGGTGCCGGAGTTGATCGCCGCGCTCAAGAAGCTCGGCGGCGAGGACATTCTCGTCGTCTGCGGCGGCGTTATCCCGCCCCAGGATTACGAGGCGCTGCTCGGCGCGGGCGTCGCCGCGATTTACGGTCCGGGCACCAACATTCCGCACGCTGCGGCCGAAATTCTCGGCCTGATCCGCCGCCGCCGCAAGGCCGCCTGAGGGTTGCGCGACAAGGAGACTGCAAGGATGGTCGATACGAATGCCGGGCCCCGCCCCCTGACCGCCGTCGGAGCGGTCGAGGCGGAGCGCTCGGCCAACGCGCCGCCGACGATCGATGTCATCGATAGCAATGTCCGGCGGCCGCGAACAGGCCGGGGACCCTTTGTCATTGGCGGGACGTTGAGCGCCATCTGGCTCGCCGTCTGCGCCTGGTACATCGATGACCAGGTCGGCTGGGGCGCGCTCGCCAGCATGCTGCCGCACGAGATCGGGGCGTGGCTCAGCGGCGTAACGATGCCGCTGGTCGTTCTGTGGCTGGTCATCGCCTTTACCGCGCGCGGGCGCGACTTGCGCCAGACGACGCGGTTGCTGCGCGAACAGCTCGAGGCGTTGAGCTATCCGGCCGATACCGCCGAAGCGAAAGCTAAGAGCGTCGCCGACAGCCTGCGCGAACAGGCGCGAGCGCTGACCGAGGCGTCCGATCTTGCGGTCGTGCGGCTGGGAGAAAGCAAGCAGGCGCTGTCGCAGCAGACCGGCGATCTGGCCACGGTTTCCGAACAGGCGGCGATGCGCGCCATGCAGGTGATGGCTTCGCTGCGCCGGCACGCCGATGGGCTGGAGCGGGTTTCGGCGCTGCTCGCCACGCGCGTGCAGACGATCGAGAGCGCGGTGCAGGAGCAGACGGAGGCGCTGTCGAACGCTTCGGAGAAATCGCTGTCGCAGTCGCGGACGATCAGCGCCACGCTGCGCCAGCAGATCGACGAGCTGACCGCGGCGACCGAACGCACGGCGAGCACCGCCGGTGCCATCCGCGAAGCCCTGCGCGAGCAGACCCAGGATATCGCCGGCACGTCCGAACGCACGGCGGTCAAGGCGAGCGAAATCCGCGCCATTCTCGGCCAGCAGACCGGCGATCTGTTGCAGGCGACCGATCAGGCGATGACCCGGGCGAAAGAAATCGGCGAGGCGCTACGCCGCCATGCCGAGCAATTCGGCGCGGCGGCGGAAGATGCCGGCGCCCGCTCGGGCGCGGCGAGCGAGAAGCTCGGTCGCGGCGCCGAAATGCTCGCCAAGCTGTCGGTCGAGCTGGCGACGCTCAGCGATGCGGCGCAAACGGCGCTGCGGCGCGAGCTGGGCGAACTGACGCTCGCCGCCGGCACGGCGCATGAGCGGGTCAACGCCGTCGGCGAATCCGTGCGCGGCCGCACCGACGAAATCGGCATCGCCGCCGCCCGGCTCAGCGAGATGGGGGCGACGCTCGGCGGCGAGACGCAGAATCTTTCGACGACGCTGGAGCGCCTCACCGCCCGTGCCGAGG
>JACQAF010000038.1 GCA_016195145.1 Rhodospirillales bacterium | reverse complement strand
GCCGGCTCGACCATTTGCGTTTCCCGCGCGAAAACGCGCATGTCCGCGTCGACACCGGCGTCGCCGCCGGTGATGCGGTGAGCATCCATTACGATCCGATGATCGCCAAGCTGATCGTCTGGGATGCGACGCGCGACGCGGCGCTGCGCCGGCTGCGCGGCGCGCTCGCCGAATGCGAGATCGTCGGCGTCGCCAACAATATCCGCTTCCTGTCGGCCGTCGCCTCGCACAAGGCGTTCGCCGCCGGCGAGGTGGATACCGGCTTCATCGGCCGCCATCGCGCCGATCTGGTGCCCGAACGCCGGCCCGCGCCCGACCGCGCCTTGGCGCTGGCGACGCTGGCCGTGCTGCTCGACCGTCGCCGCGCGGCGGCCGAGGCGGCGGCAAGATCGGCCGATCCGTGGAGTCCGTGGCACCGCGCCTTCGGCTGGCGGCTCAACGACGGCGCCTATCATGTCCTCAAATTCCGCGACGGTGCCGCCGACATTTCGGTGGTCGCCCATTTCCGCGGCGAGGGCTTTGTTTTAGATCTGCCGGGCGGGGCGCTCGCGGCGCGCGGCGATCTTGCCCCCGACGGCCGGCTGTCGGCCGATCTCGGCGGGACGCGCCTGATGGCCACGGTGGTGCGGCGCGGCGACGAGATCACGGTCTTGGCCGAGGACGGGGCGCATGCCCTGGTATTGTACGATCCGCTGGTGGCGGCCGAGGCCGAGCCGGTCGATACCGGGCGCCTGACCGCGCCGATGCCGGGCAAGATCGTCGCCGTGCGGGTCAAGGCGGGGGCCAGGGTGAAGCGCGGCGCGCCGCTGCTTGTCCTCGAGGCGATGAAGATGGAACATACCATCGCCGCGCCGGCCGACGGCGTGGTCGAATCGATCCGCTTCGCGGTCGGCGAGCAGGTCGAGGAAGGGGTCGAGATGATCGGCTTCAAGCCGGCGGCGGAGGCCTGAGGTGAACCTGCCCGGAACCGTCAGGATGGTCGAGGTCGGGCCGCGCGACGGCCTGCAAAACGAGCCGCAGAACGTACCGGCGGCGGTCAAGGTGGCGCTGATCGAGAAGCTGGCCGAGGCTGGCCTGCCGGCGGTCGAGGCGGGGGCGTTCGTATCGCCCAAATGGGTTCCCCAGATGGCCGACACGGCCGAGGTCCTGGCCGGCCTCACGCGCCGTTCTGGCGTTGCCTATCCCGTTCTCGTGCCGAACATGCAGGGTTTCGAGGCGGCGGTGGCGGCCAGGGTCGAGGAAATCGCCATTTTCGGTGCGGCGTCGGAAAGCTTTTCGCGCAAGAACATCAACTGCTCGATTGCCGAAAGCCTGGCCCGCTTTGCGCCCGTGGCCGCGGCGGCCGCGACACGCCGCATCCGCGTGCGCGGCTATATCTCGTGCGTTCTTGGTTGCCCCTACGAGGGCGAAATCGCCGTTGCGGCGGTGGCCGACGTGGCGCGCCGGCTGCTCGACATGGGCTGCTATGAAATCTCGCTCGGCGACACGATCGGCGTTGGCACGCCGGCCAAAGCCCAGGCGATGGTCGAGGCTGTTGCGACGGTTGTGCCGCGCGACAGGCTCGCCGTGCATTTCCACGACACCTACGGGCAGGCGCTGGCCAACATCCTCGCCTGCCTCGAACGCGGCGTGGCGGTCGTCGATTCCTCGGTCGCCGGGCTTGGCGGCTGTCCCTATGCCAAGGGGGCGTCGGGCAATGTGGCGTCCGAGGATGTCCGTTACATGCTGGGCGGGCTCGGCATCGAGACGGGGGTCGATCTCGACCGGCTGGCCGCCGCCGGGCGGTTCATTTGCGAGCATCTGGGTCGCCCGCCCGCATCCAAGGTCGCGCAGGCGTTGATGGGCAAGGCGAAAGCGGCATAATCGTCCTCATGCCCCTGCATCTGATCAAACTATGCGTCGGGATCGACGCCGTCGAAGAGCTTGCCGCGTTGCAGAAGAAGCGCATTGCGCAGCAAAGGACGGCAGGCGTAAAAAAGCCCGTCTTGCGGCACCTGACCCGCAATACGCCGAAGCGCGCGGCGGAGATTCTCGACGGCGGGTCGCTCTACTGGGTGATCAAGGGGGTCGTCCGCGTGCGCCAGCGCCTTGTCGACATCGTGCCCGGAAAGACAAAGGACGGCGAGCCGCGATGCGAGCTTCGCTTCGATCGCAAGCTGGTGCGCGTGGTGCCGCGCCGGATGCGGGCGTTTCAGGGCTGGCGCTATCTCAACGCGGCCGATGTGCCGCCCGACCTTGCCGACATGGGTAAGGGGGCAGTCGACATGCCGGCCGAAATGGCCGAGGAGCTGCGCGCCCTCGGCCTGCTGTAGCCAGCGGCCGGCGAACGGGCTAGATTTCCGCCGGCCTGCCATGATCTTCCCGACGACTCCAACCGCTCCCGATAGTTTCCGGACCCGTCTGCGCGAAGCCTTGTTCACGCCCGAATCGCGCGTCGCGGCGGCGCTGCTGGCGGCGGCGCAGTTGCCGACCGAGGTGCAGGCGCGGATCGACCGCGAGGCGCGCCGGTTGGTCGTCGAGGTGCGTAAGCGGCGCACCGGCCAGGGCGGGATCGACGCCTTCCTGCAGGAATTCGCGCTCTCCAGCCGCGAGGGCGTGGTGCTGATGTGCCTCGCCGAGGCGCTGCTGCGTATCCCCGACGCCGAAACCGCCGACCGCCTGATCCGCGACAAGCTGGCGCCGGCCGACTGGTCGGCCCATCTTGGTCAGAGCGATTCGCTGTTCGTCAACGCCTCGACCTGGGCCCTGATGCTGACCGGCCGGGTGATGCGCCTCGACGACGGCGAGGGCGAAGGCGTGGGCGTCACGTTCGGCCGGATGGTCGCGCGCTCGGGCGAACCGATCATCCGCCGCGCCGTCGCCGGGGCAATGCGGATTCTCGGCCGCCAGTTCGTCATGGGGCGGACGATCGAGGAAGCGCTCGCCCGCGCTGCCCCGGCCGAGCCGCAGGGCTGGCGGCATTCCTACGACATGCTGGGCGAGGCGGCGCGCACCCGCGCCGATGCCGAGCGCTATTTCGAAGCCTATCGCGACGCCATCGCCGCCATCGGCCGCGCTTCGGGCGGCCGCGGCCCGATCGACGGGCCCGGCATTTCGGTGAAGCTTTCCGCCCTCCACCCGCGCTACGAGGTGGCGCAGGCGGCGCGGGTGCGACGGGAGCTTGCGCCCCGGCTGATCGACCTTGCGCGGCAGGCGAAGGCGGCTGGCATCGGCTTCACCGTCGATGCCGAAGAGGCTGAACGCCTCGACCTCTCGCTCGACCTGATCGAGACGGCGCTGGCCGAGCCCGGCCTCGCCGGGTGGGACGGCTTCGGCCTGGCCGTGCAGGCTTATCAGAAGCGCGCCCGGCCGCTGATCGACTGGCTGGCCGAGCGGGCCCGCGCTCATCGCCGGCGGTTGATGGTCCGGCTGGTCAAGGGCGCTTATTGGGATACCGAGATCAAGCGCGCCCAGGAACGCGGGCTCGACGCCTATCCGGTGTTCACCCGCAAGGTGACGACGGACGTGTCCTATCTCGTCTGCGCGCGCGCGCTGTTCGATACGCCCGAAGCCATCTATCCGCAATTCGCCACCCACAACGCCCATACACTGGCCGCAATCATCGAATTCGCCGGCAACCGGCCGTTCGAGTTCCAGCGCCTGCACGGCATGGGCGA
Organism: Rhodospirillales bacterium; assembly: GCA_016195145.1. Lineage (GTDB taxonomy): Bacteria > Pseudomonadota > Alphaproteobacteria > CACIAM-22H2 > CACIAM-22H2 > JACQAF01. Next base: position 4,575 of record JACQAF010000038.1, on the reverse strand, counting down.
GGGGCTCTATGCTCAGATCGTATCGGTTGCGCGGCCGTGCCGGGTCTACGCGCCGGTCGGTAGTCACGAGGACCTGTTGCCTTATCTCGTTCGCCGGCTGCTGGAGAACGGCGCCAATACCTCGTTCGTCAACCGGCTGGCTGACGACCGTGCGCCGGTCGACGAGATCGTCGCCGATCCGGTGGCGAAGCTGACCGCGCTCAGGGCGAAACCGCACCCGCGCATTCCGTTGCCAGCCGATCTGTTCGCGCCGGAGCGCAAGAACGCCGCCGGGCTCGACCTCAACGACATCGAGACCCTGCGCGGGCTGGCGAAGGACATGACGGCCGCGCTCGGCGGGCGGTGGAGCGCCGCACCGATCGTCGGCGGCAAGGCGCAGAAGGGCAATCCGCCGCGCGCCATCCATGATCCCGCCGACCGGCGGCGGATTGTCGGGACAGTGGCCGAGGCGAGCGCGGCCGATGTCGAGGCGGCGCTGGCCGCAGCCGCGACGGCCGCACGCGAATGGAACGCGACGCCGGCGACGGCCCGCGCCCAGGCGCTCGATGCCGCTGCCGAGCTTTACGAGGCGCACCGCGCCGAACTGATGGCGCTGCTGGTCCGCGAAGCGGGGCGCACGGTGCCCGACGCTCTTGGCGAGGTGCGCGAGGCGGTCGATTTCTGCCGCTATTACGCCGCGCGGGCGCGGCAGGATTTCGCCGCGCCGCTGCCGCTGCCGGGCCCGACCGGCGGACGCAACGAGCTGACGCTACACGGGCGCGGGGTTTTCGCCTGCATCAGCCCGTGGAATTTCCCGCTCGCCATCTTCACCGGCCAGATCGCGGCTGCGCTCGCCGCCGGCAATGCAGTCATCGCCAAGCCGGCCGAGCAGACGCCGCTGGTCGCCGCCCGCGCCGTCGCCCTGCTGTATCGGGCCGGCGTACCGGGCGGCGCGCTCCATCTTCTGCCCGGCGATGGGCCGTCGGTGGGCGCGCGGCTCGCCGCCGATCCGCGCATCGCCGGCATCGCCTGGCGATCCCGTCCTGATCGAGACCGATATCGGCCCGGTGATCGACGAAGAGGCGCGCGCCATCCTCGTCGATCATGCGCGGCGGATGGATCGCGAGGGCCGCCTGATCCATCGGTGCCAGATGCCGAAGGATTGCGACCACGGTACGTTCTTCGCTCCGCGCGCCTACGAGATCGATGCGATGAGCCGGCTGGAGCGCGAGGTGTTCGGCCCTATCCTGCATGTCGTTCGCTACCCGGCTGACCGGCTCGACCGGGTGATCGCGGCGGTTAACGCCACCGGCTACGGGCTGACGCTCGGCATCCATAGCCGCATCGACACGACCGTCGATCACATCCGGCGCGGGGTGCGGGCGGGCAATGTCTATGTCAACCGCAACATGATCGGCGCCCAGGTCGGCGTGCAGCCCTTCGGCGGCGAAGGGCTGTCGGGCACCGGCCCCAAGGCCGGCGGGCCCGATTACCTGCGCCGCTTCGCGGTCGAGCGCACGCTCGCTGTCGACACTACCGCCCAGGGGGGCAACGCCACGCTGCTGTCGCTCGCCGAAGGCGACGGATAACGGAAAGCAGAGCCGCCATGCGCAACCGCCGGTTCGTTCTCGCCAGCCGCCCCGCCGCCATGCCGGAGGAGGGGAACTGGAAGCTGGTCGAGACCGCCATGCCCGGGCCGGGCGAGGGCGAGATTCTGGTGCGTACGATCTGGCTGTCGGTCGACCCCTACATGCGCGGCCGCATTGCGGCGGGCAAGGGCTACGCCAAGGGGATCGAGATCGGCGCGGTGATGGGCGGCGGCGGCGTGGGCGAGGTCGTGCGCTCCCGCCATCCCGCCTTCAAACCCGGCGACATCGTCGAAAGCATGGCCTTCGGCTGGCAGGAATACGCCGTGCTCGGCCCGGCGGGCACGCGCAAGGTCGATCCCGCGCACGGGCCGATCCGCCATGCGCTCGGCATCCTCGGCATGCCGGGCCTGACCGCCTATTTCGCGCTGTTCGACATCGGCCGGCCGAAGCCTGGGGACACCGTCGTCGTCTCGGCCGCCTCGGGCGCGGTCGGACAGGTGGTCGGCCAGCTCGCCAAGATGGCCGGCTGCCGCACCGTCGCGGTTGCCGGCAGCGAGGCGAAGCTCGCCTGGTGCCGCGACGAGCTCGGCTACGACGCCGGCGTCAACCACCGCACGGCGGGCGATCTTCCGGCAGCGCTGGCGGCGGCGTGTCCGGGCGGGATAGATATCTATTTCGACAATACCGCCGGCCTTATTGCCGACGCGGCGATGGGCCTCGTCAATCTGGGGGCGCGTATCGTTCAGTGCGGCCGGATCGCCATCTCCAGCCAGCCCGGCCCCGATATCGGGCCGCGCTTTCACGGTCAGTTCATCGCGACGCGCTGCCGGATGGAGGGGTTCCTCATCTTCGATCATGCGCACCGCTATGACGAGGGCCTGCGCCGCCTCGGCCCGTGGGTGAGGGAGGGGAAGCTCCGCTATCGCGAGGATATCGTCGAGGGGTTCGAGAACACGCCGCGGGCGCTGATCCGCGTGCTTTCGGGGACGAATTTCGGCAAGCAGCTGGTCAAGGTCGCCGACGAGCCCGGGCGCTGAAGGTCAGGCTCAGCCGAATTTCAAGCCCGTCTGCAGCCCGTCAAGCACGAGCTGGATGGCGAGGGCGGCAAGCAGAATGCCGAGAATCCGACTGATGACGTTGACGCCGGTAGTGCCAAGAAGCTTCACCACTCGCCCGGCGATCAGCAGCAGTGCCAGCGTGATCGCCAGCACGACGAACAGCACGCCAATCAAGCTCGCCTGCGCGGCGACGCTGTCGCCGGCCCGGCCCATCAGCAGGACCATGGTGGTGAGCGCGCCCGGCCCCGCAATCAGCGGGATGGCCATGGGGAAGACGGAGATATCGTCGCGTTCGTCGGCCTCGCGCGTTTCGGTCTGCGACAGGTCGCGCAGGCCGAACTGGCGGGCGAACACCATGTCGATGGCGATCAGGAACAGGAGCGCGCCGCCGGCGATGCGGAAGGCGGGGATGCCGATGCCGAGCGCCTGCAGCACCAGATCGCCGGCGACGGTAAACACCAGCAGGGTCATGCCGGCGATGACGATCGCCCGGCGCGCCATGCGGTGCTTGTAGGCGTCGGTGGTGCCTTGGGTCAGCGCCGCGAACATCGCCGCGACCCCGACCGGATCGATAATCAGCAACAGCGCGATCAGATGAAAACTGATCGTCTGCAGCATGGCTACAGGCGACCGTCGAGCGCCGCGACGTACATCTGCTTCATTTCCGGCACGCCGGCCTTGACCGGGTTGCCGCCGGCGCACGGATCGACCGCCGCCATTTCCGAGAAGCGGTCGAGATCGCGGGCGCTCATGCCGAGGTCCTTGAGGGTGTGGGGAATGCCGATCTCGCGGCGCAGCGCCAGAACCCAATCCATTACGCCGCCGAAACTCGCGTCCTTGAGGCCGATATAGCGGGCGAGGCGCGTCAGCCGCTCCTCGATCGCCGCCCGGTTGAAAACGAGCACATAGGGCATGACCACGGCGTTGGTCAGGCCGTGATGGCTGTCGAGATTGGAGCCAACCGGGTGCGAGAGCGCGTGAATCGCGCCGAGGCCTTTCTGAAACGCGGTGGCGCCCATGCCGGCGGCGGCCAGCATATAGGCGCGGGCCTCGAGGTCCTTGCCGTTGGCGACGGCGCGCGGCAGGTATTCCTTGACCAGCCGGCAGCCCTCGACCGCCACGCCATCGGCGTATGGATGGACAAAAGGCGCGCAATAGGCTTCGAGGTTATGGGCGAAGGCGTCCATGCCGGTCGCGGCGGTGATATGGGCCGGCAGACCGACGGTCAGCTCGGGATCGGCGATGACCACGGCCGGCATCATCTTCGGATGGAAGATGATTTTCTTGGTATGGGTCGCCTCATCGATGATCACGCCGGCGCGGCCGACTTCCGATCCGGTGCCGGCGGTGGTCGGCACGGCGACCGCCGGCGCGATGCCGTCGGGGTTGGCGCGCGTCCACCAGTCGCCGATATCCTCGAAATCCCACATCGGGCGCGTCTGGCCGGCCATGAAGGCGATGACCTTGGCGGTGTCGAGGGCGCTGCCGCCGCCAAAGGCGATGACGCCGTCGTGTTTTTCGGCGCGGAACATCTTGACGCCGTCCTCGACGTTCTTGGCTACCGGGTTGGGTTTCACGTCGGCGAACAGGGCGACGCCAAGGCCGGCATCGGCGCACAGCTTGAGCGCTTCGGCCACCATCGGCAGCTTGGCGAGGCCAGGATCGGTGACCAGAAGCGGCCGCTTCATGCCGGCGGCCTTGCAGGCGTCGGGCAGTTCCTTGATGCGCCCGGCGCCGAAGCGGATCGAGGTCGGGTAGTTCCAGTTGCCGCGCAAGGTCTTGGGGTCGGACATGGGGGGTCTCTTGTCGCTTTCGGGCGTTCTAGATGGCGTTGCGAAGATGGAATGATTTCGGGCGCGTCACATACTCGAAGCCGAGCCGCGAGAGCGTGCAGCCGCGCCCCGAATTCTTGACGCCGGTCCAGGCGAGGGCCGGATCGAGATAGTCGC
>JACQAF010000148.1 GCA_016195145.1 Rhodospirillales bacterium | reverse complement strand
TCGGCATCCGGCCCGAGCATCTCCATCTCGCGCCCGATGGCGCGCTGGCGATCGCCGCCGATGTCGTCGAGGCGCTGGGCGCCGACACGCTGATCCATGGGCGGCTCGGCGACAATACGATCCTGACCATTCGCCTGCCGGGTAGCACGCGGGTCAAGGAAGGCGACCAACTCAAGCTCACGGCGGCGCCGGACAACCTGCATCTCTTCGATCGCACGAGCGGTGCGCGGCTGGGCTGAACGCCTGCCGGCACGCCGCTTTCGCCGCCCATTATGACGCCCGCTACGCCGAAACCGGGACAACCCCCGGGTTTGCTGCCGCTGGCCCTGCTCGGCGTTCTCGGCGCCAATTGGGGTCTGGCGTTCTCTCTTGCCAAGATCGGCTCGCTCGGCGGCGTGCCGCCGCTCGGCTATGCGCTATGGCTAAATCTCGGCGCCGGCGTCATCCTTACGGCAATGGCCTGGCTGCGCGGCGAGGTGCCGCCGGTCACGCCGGTCCATCTGCGGTATTATCTGATCGCCGGGGTCGCCGGCCTCGCCATCCCGACAATCAATGTCCTGTATGTCGTGCGCCATCTGCCGGCGGGGATCATCGCGGTTATCGTCGCCTTGTCGCCGCTGCTCACCTACGGCTTCGCGCAGCTTTACGGGATCGAACGATTCGACCTGCGCCGCGCATCCGGCATCGCGCTCGGGCTCGCGGGCGTGATGATGATCGTGCTGCCGCGCACCAGCCTGCCGTCGCCCGACATGGCGTCATGGGCGCTGATGACGATGATCACGCCGCTCTTTTACGCCGGCAGCAATATCTACGTTGCCGAGGCGCGGCCGGCGGGCGTTCATTCGCTGGCGCTCGCTGGCGCGATGCAGCTCGGCTCGGCCGTCGTCTTCCTGCCGCTGGTCGTGGCGACTGACGGCTTTTATCCGCTATGGCCGCATCTCGGCCCGCCGGAGCTCGCCATCCTCGGCCATATCGCCGTGAGCTGCATCGGCTCGCTGCTGTTTTTCGAAATCATCCGCATGGCCGGGCCGGTGTTCCTGAGCCAGGTCGGCTATCTCATCACCCTCACCGGGCTGTGGTGGGGACATGTGTTTTTCGACGAACGGCACAGCCTCTGGGTCTGGGCGGCGACGGCGACGATTCTTCTCGGCCTGATGCTGGTGACGCGAATTCCAAAACGCCCGGCGGTCTGAATCTCGCTGGCTAGCGGTTTTCGCGTATGAAGTCGCGCACCTGCGGCAGGATTTCGCCCCGCCAGCGCCGGCCGTTGAAGATGCCGAAATGGCCGACCTCGCGTTGCAGCAGGTGCCGGTGCCGGTCGGCCGGCAGGTTGGCGCACAGCGCATGCGCGGCGAAGGTCTGCCCGGGGCCCGAGATGTCGTCGAGCTCGCCCTCGACCGTCATCAGCGCGGTGGTGCGGATGGCGCTGGTGTCGACCGCGCGCCCGCGCGAGGTCATGACGCCGAGCGGCAGGGCATGGTCCTGGAAGGCGACCTTGACGGTTTGTAGGAAAAACTCCGCCGGCAGGTCCATGACGGCGAGGTATTCGTCGTAGAAGCGGCGATGGGTCTCGGCTCTCTCGCCGTCGCCGCGCACCAGATGCTGGAAATGCTTGAGCGCCGAGCCGAAATGCCGGTCGAGATTCATGTTCATGAAACCGCCGAGCTGGATGAAGCCCGGATAGACGCGGCGCGTGAAACCGGGATAGGCGACCGGCACGGTGGAAAGAAGGCTGCGCTCGAACCAGTCGATCGAGCGCGTTGCGGCGAGGTCGCGCAGCAGCGTCGCGTAATGCCCCGACATCGGCGCGACTACCAGCACCTTGGGATCGTCGCGCGTCGTTGTCCGCTGGAAATGGAGCAGGTCGCAGAACGCCTTGCGGGCGACGGCGACGACGCTTACCTCGACCGGCTCGCCGTCGATGGTCGTAACGGAAATGCCGAAATCCGGTTTGCCATAGCGCCGCGTCGCCCGCTCGACCAGTTCCGAACCGGCGGCGACCACCCGTCCAAGCCGGGTATAGGAGGCGGGAACGAGCGGGTGGGTGAAGACCTGTTGAAGGGTTTCCGCGGTCAGGCGGAGCGGCGTCAGCATCGCGTGATGCAGATCGTATAGATGGTAGAGCATCGGCGGCAACCACCCCACCTATTGTAGGAGAGGAAGAGTACCTCCAAAAGATTGCTGGGGACAAACACTAAAAAGGGCGGGACGGGGCGGGTTAGGCGCGGTCGATCAGGTGAATGAACGATCCCATGACGGATCCGACCCGGCGGCCGCTGGCCGGAAGGACGCGGTCGGCGGCGTCGGCGAGCCGGAACAGCGGCGCGCCCGGGCCCTCGTCGACGACCGTCGCATAGTGAAATTCATGGCCGCGATAGGTCGCCTCGCGCGGCCCGAGAAAGCTGGCTTCGGTCGCGATTGCTTGGCGATAGCCGAGATGGAGGCGGCGTGCGGCGAAAGAGGTTTCGAGCGGCAGGAGCCTGGCCATCGCGTGATGCGCGCCGTCGCCATCGACGAGGCCGCGTCCGAGAACCATGTAGCCGCCGCATTCGCCATAAATCGTGCGCCTATCGGCGGCGGCGGTGCGCAGCCCGTCGAGAAAGCGCCGGTTGCCGGCGAGGCGAGCGGCGTGGAGTTCGGGATAGCCGCCGGGAAGATAAATCGCATCTGCGTCGGCGGCGGGCAGCTCGTCGGCCAGCGGCGAAAAAAATCCGATCTCGGCCCCGGCGCCACGCCAGCCATCGAGCAGCGCGGGATAGGCGAAGGCGAAAGCGTCGTCGCGGGCGATGGCGATGCGCTGGCCGGGCGGCGGCACCGGGATTGCGTCGGCCGGCGCGTCGGCCAACCGGGCCGGGGCGGCGAGGGTGCGCAGCGCCGCGAGATCGACCGCCGCAGCAATACGATCGGCCGCATTGTCGAGAAAGGTGCCGAGATCGGCCCATTCGCGCGCCTGGACGAGGCCGAGATGGCGCTCGGGCAGGGCGAGCCGCGGGTCGCGCCCGACACAGCCGAGTATCTTCACCTCGGGCAGGGCAGCGGCCATCGCGGCGCGCAACGTCTCGGCATGACTCGGGCCGCCAACGCGGTTGAAAATCACGCCGGCAATCCGCACGCCCGGCCGGTGGCGGTGGAATCCGGCGACCAGTGCGGCCGCCGATGCCGCCTGGCCGCGCACGTCGACGGTTAGCACCACCGGCCAGCCGGTGGCCTCGGCCAGATCGGCGGTCGATCCGGTTCCGGCGGCGTCGGCGCCGTCGAACAGTCCCATCACGCCTTCGCACAAGACGATATCGGCCGCGTCCGACAGGCGATGAACGAGATAAGCGAGCGTCGCCGGGCGCATCGCCCAGCAATCGAGGTTGAGGCACGGCCCGCCGGCGGCGGCGGCGTGGAATCCGGGGTCGATGTAATCGGGACCGGCCTTGGCGGCGGCGACCTTCATGCCGGCGCGGCGCAGGGCCCGCAGCAGGCCCAGAACCAGCGTCGTCTTGCCGCTGCCCGAGGCGGGCGCCGCGACGATCAGGCCGGGCGTCACCATCGTCGCGCGCCGCTCACAGATAGCGGCGGATCGTCGCGGCCACGCGCTCGGGCGGCGTCTCGTGCGTGAAATGGGTAAGAAATTTTCCGTCGCGGCCCATCAGGTAGATCATCGCCGAATGGTCGACCAGATAGTTCGGATTCTGCGCCGGGTCGCCGTTGATCTTGAAATGAACGCGATAGGCGCGCGCGGCGGCGGTCGTCGCCTCCGGGGTGCCGGTCAGGCCGACGATGCGCGGCGAGAAATGCCCGACGAAGGA
>JACQAF010000147.1 GCA_016195145.1 Rhodospirillales bacterium | reverse complement strand
CGCCGGCGGCCTTCCCTATGGCGAGGTTTCGCTGTCGGCCGCCGTCACCGCGATCCGCGAAGGGGCCGACATCAAGATCGTCAATTCGGCGGTGCGCACTGTGGCCGACATCCTGTGGGTGACGACGCCCAATTCCGACATCAAGACGATCAAGGACCTGGTCGGCAAGAAAATGGCGATCACCAGCCCCAAATCGGTGACCGACATGCTGTCGATCATGGCGCTCGAGGCGTCGGGCATCAAGCTCGACCAGGTCGAGCGGCCGGCGCTGGGCGGCGTCGGCTCGGGCCTGACCGCGCTCGAAGGCGGGGCGGTTCAGGCGGCAGCGATCCTCGATCCGATCTGGTCGGCGCGCAAGGACCGCTACCGGCCGGTGTTCTTCGTCAAGGACCTGCTGCCGCCGATGACCCAGGTCGTAGGCATCACGACCAGCGATTTCGCCAAGAAAGAGCCGCAGAAACTGCGCGCGATCATCGCCGGCCGGCGCGCCGGGGTCGACTTCATCTACGCCAACCCCAAGGAAGCCGGCGCCATTCTCGCCAAGGAATACAACCTCGCCGTTCCGGTCGCCGAAACCGCAGTCGACAACATGGCCAAGCTCGAATACTGGAGCCGCGGCGATTTCGACATCAAGGGCATGAACGAGATGGTGCGCGGCCTCAAGATCATCGGCGAGGTCAAGGACGACGTCGACTGGAGCAAGATCATCGACCGTTCGTTCCTGCCGGCCGATCTGCGCAGCGGATCGTGAGCCGCGTCGGCGGCGCTCCGACGACGTGACCGTCTTCCACGCCGAGCTTGCCGGCGTCGCCCGCACCTATCCGGGCGTCGCCGGCCATCCGGCCGTGCACGCGCTGGGACCGGTCGATCTTGGCCTCGTTCGCGGCGAGTTTTTCTCGGTCGTCGGCCCGTCGGGTTGCGGCAAATCGACGTTGCTCGAAGTCCTCGCCGGCCTGTCGCCGGCCAGCACCGGCACGATCGTCTTCGAGGGCGCGCCGGTCGCCGGCGCGGTGCCCGACGGCATCGGCGTCGTCTTCCAGGAAGACGCGAGCTTCCCCTGGCTCAGCGTTTGGGACAACGTCGCCTTCGGCCTGCGCCGCGCCGGGATCGAGCCGGGCGAGACCGAGCGCCGGGTACGCGAGGCGATCGCCTTCATGGGCCTCAAGGATTTCGCCCATGCCTATCCGGCCCAGCTATCGGGTGGCATGCGCCAGCGCGTGTGCATCGCCCGTACCCTTGTCCTGCGGCCACGCCTGATCCTGCTCGACGAACCGTTCGGCGCGCTCGACGCGCAGACCCGCCTGCTGATGGGCGACGAGCTCTTGCGCCTGTGGCGGGAAACGGGCGCGACCGTCCTCCTTATCACCCATGCGCTTGACGAGGCGGCGATGCTGTCCGACCGCGTCGGCGCGATGTCGGCCCGGCCGGGCCGGTTCATCGACATCGTCGAGACCGGCTGGCCGCGCGAACGCGACAGCCGCATCGTCGCCCAGTCCGGATTCGGCAAGATCACCGGCCGGCTGTGGACGAGCCTGCGCGAAGAATCGCTGAAGGCGCTCGGCCACGCGCATGGCGCGGCGGCCGGCTGAGGGCGCGGATGGGCCGGCTCGCCTGGATCCGCCTTGGCGTCATCGCGGGCTTCATCGGCCTGCTTGAAATTCTGTGCCGCGGCGGCGCCATCGGCCGCCTGACCATGATCCCGCCGTCGGAGATGGCGGCGGCGCTTGTCGAGCTGATCGCTTCGGGCGCGGTCGACGACGATATCGGCCGGACCCTCGGTTCGGTCGCCGCCGCCTTCACGCTCGCCGTCGTCTTCGGTTTCGTCGGCGGCGTCGCGCTGCACGCCATCCCGCGCCTGCGCCGCGCTGCCGATCCGCTGCTCGCCACCTATTACGCCGTGCCGTTCTTCGTGATGATCATCGCCACGCTCAACGGCCTCGACCGCATTCCGCGCGTGCTCGACAAGGTCGCCCGCACCCATCGCATGAGGCCGCTGGAAACAGCGCTGCGCCTCAAGTTGCCGGCCGCCGCGCCGTATCTGTTCACCGGGGTCAAGCTCGCCATCGCCTATTCGTTCATCGGCGTGATCGCCAGCGAATTCATCCTCGCCGCCTCGGGCCTCGGCTATCAGATCGCCTATGCCTACAATAACTTCGACAACCGCACGATGTACGCCCTGATGCTGTTCGTGCTCACGCTGGTGACGACGATCAACATGGCGCTCTATGTGTGGGAGCGGCGCCTGCAGCGCCGCCGCCTCGGCCGCTAGGGGCGCCGGCGCATGACCGCTATCCGTCGCGCATTCGATGTCGCCCTGCTGCTCGCGGTTCTCGCCGCCATCTGGCAAGGCCTCTACATGTTCGCCGGCGACGTCGCCATCGCCTCGCCGGCCGAAACCGTGCGTCATGTTTTCGTCCTCCTCGAACGGCCGCGATTCTGGGGCCATATCGAGGAAACCCTGTCGGCCTTCGCCTACGCGCTCGTCATTTCGTGGGCGGGCGGCGTCGGGATCGGGGTCTGGCTCGGCGCGCACCGGCTTTCGGGCGAGGTGGCGGAACCGATCCTTGTCGCCCTCTATTCCTTGCCCAAGGTAACGCTCTATCCCCTGATCCTCCTCGTCTTCGGTCTCGGCATGCCGGCCAAGGTCGCCTTCGGCGCAATCCACGGCATCATTCCGGTCACTATTTTCACCATGAACGCGGTGCGCAACATCCGGCCGGTCTATGTCAAGGCGGCGCGGGTTCTTCGGCTATCGCCGCAGCAGACCGTGACCGGCGTGCTTCTGCCGGCGACGTTGCCCGAGGTGGTTTCCGGCCTGCGCGTCGGGTTTTCACTCACCCTTCTCGGCGTGCTGATCGGCGAGATGTTCGCCTCCAAACGCGGACTCGGCTTCCTGATCATCAACGCCATCGGCCTCAACGACGTCGAAACGATGATGGCGGTGACCCTGCTGCTGTTCGTTTTCGCCGCCGCGGCCAACGCCTTTCTCCTCGCTCTCGACCGCCGCCTGCACAAACGCGTATAGAAGGAACATGGATTCGATTCTGATTCTTGCCCTTGTCGCCATTGCGGCCGCTGCGGCGATCGCCTTCGCCCTCGGCCACCGTGCCGCGCCGGGGGTCGATGCCGAAATGGCGCGGCTCACCGGCCGGCTCGACCAGATGGCCCGGGATTCGGCGGCTGCCCAGGCCGCCGTTTCCGCCAGCCTTCAGGCGCAGGAACGCGCCCTCGCCAAGGCGCTGGAGGAGCGCTTCGCCGATATCGCCAAGCGCATCGGCGACAATCTCGACAAATCGGCGCTGACGACGGCGACGACCATTACCGATCTGCGCGAGCGGCTGGTCAAGATCGACGAGGCGCAGAAGAACCTTGCCGAGCTGTCGACCCATGTCGTCACCCTGCAGGACATCCTGTCCAACAAGCAGGCGCGCGGCGCGTTCGGCGAGGAACAGCTTGAGGCCATCGTCCGCGACCAGATGCCGCCGGCGCATGTCGAATTCCAGGCGACGCTGTCGAACGGCAAGCGCGCCGACTGCCTGATCAGGCTGCCGCCGCCGCTGGGGCCGCTCGCCATCGACGCCAAATTCCCGCGCGAGGCGTGGGACGCCTTGCGCGCCGCGGCCGACGAGACGGCGCGCGACCAGGCGCAGCGCGCCTTCGCCACCGCGATCATGGGTCATGTGCGCGACATCGCCGAGAAATACATCATCCCCGGCGAGACGGCCGAGGCGGCGCTGATGTTCGTGCCGTCGGAGGCGGTTTATGCCGAAATCTATACCGGGGCCGCCGATGTCGCCGACAAGGCGCGGCGGGCGCGGGTGTTCATCGTCTCGCCAACCACGTTATGGGCGGTTCTCAACACCATGCGCGCCGTTCTCAAGGACGTGCGCATGCGCGAGCAGGCGCATGTCATCCAGAAAGAGGTCGAAACGATGCTGGAGGATGTCGTCCGGCTGGCCGAGCGCATCGGCGCCCTCGAAACCCATTTCACCGCAGCCGAGAAGGATATCCGCCAGATTCGCACCTCGACCGACAAGATCATCCGCCGCAGCGACCGCATCCGCGAGGTCGAGGTCGGCGAGGACGAGCGCCCGCCCCTCGCCCCGCCGGCGGCGAAATAGCGCGAAGGCTCAGCCGCGCCGGGCGATTATCACGCCGGCGATGATCGCCGCCATCGCCGCCGCCAGCGGCAGGGTCAGCGGATCGCCGAGCCAAGCGACGGCAAGAAACACCCCGACGATCGGCTGGAAGAACTGCAACAATCCGATGCGGGCGATGCCGCCGCGGGCGAGCGCCCAGAACCAGCCGACATAGGCGGCGATAGTCGAACCGAGGGCGAGATAGGCGACGCCCAGCCAGCCGGCCGGGTCCCAGCGGATCTCGCCGGCGAGGAATGGCAGCGCCGGCAACAGCGCCGCGCCGGCCGCGACGACGCCCCAGAACGTCACGTCCCGGCTGTTGTAGCCGTCCTGCACCAGCCGCCCGCCGACGACATAGCCGAGCGAGGCGCACAGGCCGGAGGCAAGGACGATGGTGTCGCCGAGCAGCGTCGCCTCGCCGCCGGCATCCCCCAGGCGCAGGCCGACCAGCACGTATTCGCCGCCGACCGCGACCGCCGAACCGAGCCAGAAACGGGCGGGCAGCGTCCGGCGTTCGAACGCCGCGGCATAAGCGCCGGTGAACAGCGGCAATACGGCGAGGATCAGCGCCCCATGCGCCGCCGAGGTGAACCGCTGGCCGATGGTGAACAGCAGCGGAAACGCGACGAAACCGCAGAACGCCGACAGCGCGAAGCGCGCCGCATGGCGGCCCGAACGCGGCAATTTGAGGCCGAGGGACAGCGCGATCGGCAGCGCGACGGCGGCGGCAAGCACCGTGCGCATGACGCCGACGAGAACCGGATCGAGCGCGTTGACCGCCAGCTTGGTGAAGGCCGGCGTGGCGCCCCACACGATGACTGCCAAACCGCCGGCGACGAACGGCCCCGCGGATGACCTTGAAACGCCTTGCATCGTTAGTCTCCCCGAAATCGGCGCGATCTTGGGCGAAGCCGCGCCGGGGGACGAGCGAAATCTTGTCCCGATGCAATCCGGCGGTTTGGAGGCTATATGCTGCGCCGGGCGCGGAGCGCCGCGGTCAGCGTGCCGTCGTCGAGATAATCGAGCTCGCCGCCCACTGGCACGCCGTGAGCAAGCCGCGTCACCTGCACCTTGGTGTCGGCGAGCCGGTCGCTGATGTAATGCCCGGTCGTCTGGCCTTCGACCGTCGCGTTGGTGGCGAGGATAACTTCCTTCATCTCGGGCGCGCCGGCGCGCCGCACCAGCCGCGCGATGTTGAGGTCTTCGGGGCCGACGCCGTCGAGCGCCGACAGCACCCCGCCCAGCACGTGATAATGGCCCTTGAACGCGCCCGACCGTTCAACCGCCCACAGATCGGCTACCTCCTCGACGACGCAGATCGTCGCCGGGTCGCGCTTCGGATCGGCGCAGATGGCGCACGGATCGGTGGTGTCGAGATTGCCGCAGACGGCGCAGGTCCCGATCGCCGCCCCGGCCGCCGTCAGCGCCTCGGCAAGCGGCGTCAGCAGCCCCTCGCGCCGCTTCAAAAGATGGAGCGCCGCGCGCCGCGCCGAGCGCGGCCCGAGCCCGGGCAGCTTGGCGAGGAAATGGATCAGCCGGTCGATTTCGGGTCCGGTCACGGAGCGCCGGGCGCTAGAACGGCAGCTTGAGGCCCGGCGGCAGGTTAAGGCCGCCGGTGAGCTTCTGCATTTCCTCGGCCGCCGTCGTTTCGGCCTTGGCGCGCGCGTCGTTGAGCGCGGCGACGATCAGGTCTTCGAGCACCTCGATCTCTTTCGGATCGACGAGCGTGGGATCGATCTTGATCCGCTTCACCTCGCCCTTGCCGGTCACCGTCGCCGTCACCATGCCGGCCCCGGCTGCGCCGGCGACTTCGATGGTCGCAAGTTTTTCCTGCATCTCGGTCATCTTGGCCTGCATCTGCTGCGCCTGTTTCATCAACGCACCGAGATTCTTCATCACATGTCCTCTGGTTCGGAAAGATCGGGGATCGCTTCGCCCTCGGCCGCCGCATCGGCCCCGGTATCGTCGGAGGCCGGGGCTGCGGGGCCGCGCACCGCCTCGATGGCGGCGCCGGGAAATGCATCGAGCACGGCGCGGACCAGCGGATGGGTCGCCGCCGCGGCCTTGCTCGCCTCGCGCGCCGTCGTCGCCTGTTCAGCCAGCGTCGGCGCGCCCGCCTCGCCCGAGATGGCGACGATCCAGCGCCGGCCGGTCCATTTTTCGAGCAGCGCCATCAGCCGGCTGGCGAGGTCCTTGGGCGCGTGCACGGTCGGCCGGAACTCGATCCGTCCCGGCTCGAAAGCGACAAGATGAACGTTGTTGAGAAGATGGGCGTGCAACACCCCCTCGCGCTTGGTCTCGAACAGCGCCGCGACCTCGGCGAAGCCTTGCGGATCGGCGGCGCGCGGTTGCAGCATCGCTTCGGGCGATACGGCGGGCGACGCTTCGACCAGCCGGGCCTGCGCCTGGCCGTTGCCCGACGGCGTAGAACGTAGCGGCGTGCCGGCGGCAACCGTGACGCCCTCGCCGCGCACAGCGCCGCCGCTCCGCCCTGGCCGGCCGCCGCCGGCCGGCGACGCACTGCCGCCGCCATTCGACGACAGATCGGCGGCCAGCTCGGCCGGGCTCGGCAGTTCGGCGGCGTAGGTCAGCCGCACCGCCAGCATTTCGAGCGCGGCCAGCGGCTGCGGCGCCGCCTGCACCTCGGCCAGTCCCTTGAGCAGCATCTGCCACGAACGCGCCAGCGCCGGCATGCCGAGCCTGGCGACGAGATCGCGGCCGCGCGCGCGCTCCGCCTCGGGCACGGTGGGATCGTCGGCGATGTCGGGCGCGACCTTGAGGCGGGTCAGCCAATGCGTCACTTCGAGCAAATCCTGGAGAACGACCAGCGGATCGGCGCCGCCGCGATACATCTCGGCGATCCGGGCAAGTGCCGGCGCCGCTTCACCCTTCATCAGCGCCTCGAACAGGTCGAAAATCTGCGTCCGGTCGGCGAGGCCGAGCAGCCCGCGCACCTCGCTTTCGTCGACCTCGGCCGTATCGCTCTCGGCATGAGCGAGCGCGCGGTCGAGCAGCGACAGCCCATCGCGGGCCGAACCGTCGGCGGCGCGGGCCAGCAGCGCGGCGGCGGCGGGGGCGAGCTTGCGCCCTTCTTTCCCCGCAATCGCGGCGAGATAATCGGCCAACGCCGCCTGATCGATGCGCCGCAGGTCGAAACGCTGGCAGCGCGACAGCACGGTCACCGGCACCTTGCGGATTTCGGTCGTCGCAAAGACGAATTTCACATGCTCGGGCGGCTCTTCGAGCGTCTTCAGCAGCGCGTTGAAGGCGTTCTTCGACAGCATGTGCACTTCGTCGACGATATAGACCTTGTAGCGCGCCGAGACCGGGCGGTAGCGCACGCCGTCGATCAGCTCGCGCACATCGTCGACGCCGGTGCGGCTCGCCGCATCCATCTCGATCACATCCATGTGGCGGTCTTCGGCGATCGCCGTGCAATGCTCGCACACGCCGCACGGATCGGCGGTGGGCCCGCCCTTGCAGTCGAGGCCGACGCAGTTGAGGACGCGCGCGAGGATGCGCGCCGTCGTCGTCTTGCCGACGCCGCGCACGCCGGTCAGTACGAAAGCATGCGCCAGCCGCCCGGCGGCGATGGCGTTGGTCAGGGTGCGCACCATCGCTTCCTGGCCGATCAGGTCGGCAAAACGGGTCGGCCGGTATTTGCGCGCCAAAACGCGATAGGGAGCGGCGGCAGGAGGCGATTCGGTCATGCGACGGGGCCGATGCTCCGATGGCAATACGATGGCTGGAGCGGGTGGGAGGCTGGAACAACGACCCGGACCGGATCCCGTTACGGCTGCTTCCTTCCGGATCTGACCGGGTTGGCGAGGGGTCCGTCCGCCGCCAACCTCCCAAGGGGACTATATCAGCTTTCGCCGTATCGGAGGCAAGGGCTTAGGATTGCCCCACGACCCGCCAAAATGCATGCTAGGACCGCCATGAGACAGCCGAATTTCTACGCCGGGCTCGCCCTCGACCGGCTCGCCACCCGGCGGCGCGACAACGCCTTCGTCGAATCCCGCCTCGCTCATCCCGCCACCCGGCTGGTGCCGGTCTGGCGCGGCCGCTGCGTCATCATCGAAGGGCCGCGGCCCGAGGCCGTGTTCTTTGCCGCGCCCGAATTGGCGCATATCGAGGGACCGCGCGTGTTCCTCGGCGAAGACGCCGATATCCCCTATTTTGCGCTCGATCTGTCGGCATTGGAGGAAGCAGCACTGTCCGGCGCGCTCGACAACCGGGGAATAACCGCCGATTTGCGCGTTGTCGGCCCCCTGATGGAGCGCCAGCAGGGCGCCCTGCTCGCCTATGCGCGCGCGTTGTTCCTTTGGCATTCGCGGCATCTGTTCTGCGGCGCGTGCGGCGCGCCGACGACGGTCGAGGCCGCCGGCCATGTCCGCAAATGCACCGATCCCGCCTGCGCCATCGAGCATTTCCCGCGCACCGATCCGGCGGTGATCATGCTGGTCACGCACGACGATCACTGTTTTCTCGGCCGCCAGAAACAATGGCCGCCCGGCATGCATTCGACCCTCGCCGGCTTCGTCGAGCCGGGCGAGAGCCTCGAAGAGGCTGTCATTCGCGAAGTCTACGAGGAAGCCGGCCTGCGCGTCGCCGACGTGCAGTATCATTCCTCGCAGCCATGGCCGTTTCCCGCCTCGATCATGCTCGGCTTCACGGCGCGCGCCGCCGCGCGCGACTATGCCGTCGATTACGCCGAGCTGGACGAAGGCGCCTGGTTCGCGCGCGATTTTCTGCGCCAGCCGCACGACCCCGCGAAATTCCGCCTGCCGCGCACCGATTCGATCGCCCATCGCCTGATCGCCGACTGGCTCGCGCAAGCATGAGATTTGCCCGGCGGCCGGACGGGCCCTATCCTGCGCCGGCCATGGACACCAGCGGTCCCGACAGATTGACCGACCTGATCGCCGCCGCCGCCAGCGGCGACCGCCGGGCCTTTGCCGATCTCTACCGGGCCACGGGGGCGAAACTTTTCGGCCTCGCCCTGCGTATCCTCAGGCGACGGGACTGGGCCGAGGAGGTGCTGCAGGAGGCTTTCGTGAATATCTGGCGGCATGCCGGCGCTTACCGGCCCGAACGCGGCGCGCCTTTCGCCTGGCTGGCGACCATTGTGCGCAACCGCGCCCTCGACCGCTTGCGCCGCGAGCGTCCGGTCGTCCCGCTCGACGACGCACCGGGACGCGAGAGCTGGGCCGATCCGGGCAAGAATCCGCTCGACCTCGCCCTCGCCAGCGCCGAGGCCCGCCGCCTCAAGGCCTGCCTCGACGAGCTGGACGGACCGCAGCGCGAGAGCATCGTTCTCGCCTATTATGAGGGCCGCACGCACGAGGAGCTGGCGGCCCGCTTCGCCGCCCCCCTCGGCACGGTCAAGAGCTGGATCCGCCGCGGCCTGATCCGCATCAAGGGATGTCTCGAACGATGACCGACGCCGAACGCGAGGAGCTGGAGCAGCAGGCGGGCGAATACGCCCTCGGCACGCTTGCCGGCGACGAGCGGCGGCGCTTCGAGGCGCGGCTGGCCGCCGACCCGGCGCTGCGCGCCCAGGTCGAAGACTGGCAGCGCCGGATCGGCCCGCTGGCCGAAGGCGCGCCGGCGGTCGAGCCGCCGCCGAGCGTGTGGTGGCGGATCGAGGCGGCGACCGCCCCGCCGGTCTATGGCGCGGGCGATGCGCTGCCGCTGCGCCAGCGCATCGCGCGGAGCCTGTATCTCTGGTGGTGTCTCAGCTTCTGGCGCTGGTCGGCGCTGGTCGGCGTCGGCGCGGCAGCGGCGCTGGCGCTTTACATCGCCGCCGCCCCGGTGGCGCCGCCCGCCCCCGCTTATGCCGCCGTGCTCAACGACGCCCAGGCCAAGCCCGCCTGGCTGGTCACCGCCGACCGCGCCGGCCGGCGCATCGCGGCGCAGCCGCTCGCCGCCACCGGCGCCGACGCGCGCGCGCTCGAACTCTGGGCGATTCCCGATGGCGGCAAGCCGCGCTCGCTCGGCCTTCTCGACCGCGCAAGCGTCGTTGCACGCGATCTCCCGGCCGACCTTGCCGGACGGATCGGCAGCGGCGTCGCCTTCGCCGTCAGCGCCGAGCCGCCCGGCGGCTCGCCCACCGGCCAGCCGACCGGCCCGGTCCTGTATCAGGGCGTCCTGCTCGCCATCGCCCGCTAAGCCCCCGCCGCGCGGTTTTCGCGCGCCGCCAGGGCGAAAAATTTTCTGGCACCCTTCTGCATCTGTCGCGACGCGGCCTGCGTAGACGCCTGTACACGCTTCGCCGCCGGCGGAGCCGTGATCCAAACGCCAGAGACACATCCGACAGAAGGAAGCATCAATGTCCAGCACCGCGCTTACCATCCCCCCGACCGGCATCGTCAACGATCGCCGGAATTTCCTTGCCGGCGTCGGCAAGGCAACGCTGTCCGCAACCGCCGTCGCGCTGATCGTCGGCTGCGAGAGCCTGGCCCAGGGCAGCGGCACGATGAGCGACGTCAACATCCTCAATACCGCGCTCGGCCTCGAGCACGAGGGCATCATGGCCTACCAGATCGGCGCCGAAAGCGGCCTCCTGCAGCCCGAGGTGCTGAAGGTGGCGGTCATGTTCCAGGGCCACCACAAGGAGCACCGCGAAATCCTTGCTGGCGCCATCCGCAAGCTCGGCGGAACGCCGGTGGCCGAGAAGCCCAAGGCCGAATACGCCGCCGCCCTCAACGTCGCGTCGATCAAGAACCAGGCCGATGTGCTGCGCCTTGCGGCCCGGCTCGAACGCGGGGCGACCAACGCCTATATCGGCGTGATGCCGGCCTTCGCCGATCGCGGCCTCGCCCAGGTGGCGGCGCGCCTGGTTGCCGACGAATCCATGCATTGGACCGTGCTCGCGAGCGCGCTCGGCGAGCCGCTGCCGGCCAAGGCGCTGTC
Organism: Rhodospirillales bacterium; assembly: GCA_016195145.1. Classification (GTDB taxonomy): domain Bacteria; phylum Pseudomonadota; class Alphaproteobacteria; order CACIAM-22H2; family CACIAM-22H2; genus JACQAF01. The sequence continues at coordinate 2,506 of JACQAF010000147.1, read as the reverse complement.
CTTCGGGGCCTGATCCGGACCCCCGACAGCGCCCGCCCCCCGCGACCGCCGGCCCCCCAACCCGGTCGCGGGGGGCGCCCCGCAAAAGGCAGAACCGACATGATCCGCCGATTCACCGCCGTCACGGTTTCATGGCAGTTTCTTTTCGCGCTTACGGTCGGGCCGGCTTTCGCCGCCGGCGACGCCGAGCGCGGCGCACAGCTTTACGAGAGCCGCTGCACCGGTTGCCATTCGCTCGACGCCAACCGCGTCGGCCCGATGCATCGCGGCGTCTACGGACGCAAGGCGGGCACGGTCGCCGGCTTTTCCTATTCGCCGGCGGTCAAGAACTCGACCATTGTCTGGGACGAGGCGACGCTCGACCGCTGGCTCGCCAACCCGCAAGAACTGATCCCCGGACAGCGCATGGGCTTTCGCGTCGCCCTTCCCGAAGATCGCGCCGACATCGTCGCCTATCTCAGGCGTGAATCGGGGAAATAGCCGTCAGCCGCGCTCGGGCAGCTTCACTTCGCGCGCGACGTGGCCGGTGCTGGCGAGAAAACGGCGCAGGCCGTCGGGCGAGATGCTGGTCGTCGCGGTGTTCTCCAGCGGGTGAAAATTGAGCGGCGTCTTCGCCATCATTTCGGCGTCGAGCACGACGTTGACCCGCCGCGCCGTGTCATTGATCAGGGCGAAGGGCGTCACCGATCCCGGCGGAATGCCGAGCACCTCCGTCAGCAACGCCGCCGAGCCGAAGGACAGCCGCTTGGAGCCGATCGCCGCCGGCAGCGCCTTGAGGTCGATCGGCCGGTCGGCCTCGGCGACGACCAGCCACAGCGCGTCTTTCGCGTCCTTGAGGAACAGGTTCTTGCTGTGCGCCCCCGGGATCGCGGCATGCAGGTGACGGCTTTCCTCGACCGTGAACACCGCCGCATGATCGACGGTTTGCGTCTCGATGCCCTGCGCATCGAAACGGGTCAGCAATTCCTGCCGGGTAGCGGGCATCGGTGGGCCGGCTTAATCGCTTTCGGCCAGCCGGCCGCGATGACGGTAGGGATGCGCGTGATAGACGCCGAGGACGATCACCTCGCGGGTGAAAAAGCGCAGTTCCTCGAGCGCCAGCCTGAGCGGCCGGTCCTTGGGATGGCCCTCGACATCGGCGTAGAACTGCGCCGCCTCGAAATGGCCGCCGACCAGATAGCTTTCGAGCTTGGTCATGTTGATGCCGTTGGTGGCGAAGCCGCCCAACGCCTTGTAGAGCGCCGCCGGCACGTTGCGTACGCGAAAGACGAACGAGGTCATCACCCGGCCCCGGTGCGGATCGGGATCGACCGGCGCGCGCGACAATACGACGAAGCGCGTCGTGTTGTGCTCGGCGTCCTCGATATCCTTTTTCAGCGACTTGAGGCCGTAAATCTCGCCGGCGAGCTGGGAGGCGATGGCGGCGCGGCTGACATCGCCCGCTTCGGCCACCTCGGCCGCCGAGCCGGCGGTGTCGGCGCCGATCGCGCGCTTGAGGCCGAGCTTGCGCAGCGTCGCCCGGCACTGGTCGAGGGCCTGGACATGGCTTTGCACGGTGCGGACGGTCTTGAGCGTCGCCCCCTTGGGCGCCAGCAAATGATGGTTCACGCGCTGGAAATGTTCGGCGACGATATGCAGCCCGGCATGCGGCAGCAGATGATGAACGTCGGCGACGCGGCCGGCGACCGAATTCTCGATCGGGATCATCGCGTGGCGCGCCCGGCCGTCGCGCACCGCCGCCATCGCGTCCTCGAAGCTGGCGCAGGGCAGCGTCTCCAGCTTCGAAAACGCCGTGCGGCAGGCGAGATCGGAATAGGCCCCGGGTTGCCCCTGAAAGGCGATGCGGGGCGGGGATTTGCGTTTCATCGTCGGCATGGATGTCAGCGCCGGCGCGGAGCGAGAAGTTGACGCGCCCGTTCGAGGTCGGCCGGAGTATCGACGCCGAGCGGAACCGTGTCAACGCGCGCCACGTCGATGCGCATCCCGGCCTCCAGCGCGCGCAGCTGCTCCAGCCGCTCGCGCTTTTCCATCTCGCCCGGCGGCAACCCGATGAAGCGCGCCAGCGCATCGCGGCGATAGGCGTATAGGCCGATATGGTGCCAGAGCGGCCCCAGCCCGGTCGGGACGGTGGCGCGGCTGAAATAAAGCGCGCGGCCGATGGATGTTCCCGCCGCGCCGCGCCGGGTAAAGGCGACCACCGCCTTGACCACGTTGGGATCGGTCTTCTCCTCGTCGCGGACGATTTCGGCCGCGATGGTGCCGATATCGACCGCCGGATCGTCGAGCGGGGCGAGCGCGGCACGCACGGCGGCGGCTTCGATGGTCGGCAGGTCGCCCTGGACGTTGATCACCGCATCGTGCCGACCGGCGGGGTCCGCCGCGTTGAGCGCCTCGAAAATGCGGTCGGATCCCGACGGATGATCGGAACGGGTTATCACCGCCTCGCCGCCCGCCGCGCGCACCGCCTCGACGATCTCGCGTTCGGCGGCGGCGACGACAACCGGTC